>NZ_JCBANH010000123.1:0-16873 GCF_059760925.1 Achromobacter sp. 1011791174 | reverse complement strand
CGCCCGCCCCTCTCCCCGAAACTCCCGGCAAAAAATATTTCCGGCGCCGCCCCCCATGCCGGGCGGCCGGATTTGTTAAGCTTTCACGTTTACGCGCTTTTCTCAGACCGTCCTTTTTCATGCGTACCGCCCGTCGCTACCTGGCCCGCGAAATCTATCGCTCCTGCGCTGTGGTCCTTTTGGCCCTGCTGGGCCTTTTCACGTTCTTCGCGATGGTGGACGACCTGGACAACGTGGGCGAGAAGTTCACGATGATGGCGCTGCTCTACATGCAGGCGCTGGCCCTTCCCACCCGCCTGTACGACCTGCTGCCCATCGGCCTGCTGATCGGCGCCATCCTGGCGCTGGCCGGACTGGCGCAGCGCAACGAACTGGTGATCCTGCGTGTGTCCGGCGTCAGCGGCATGCGCCTGCTGCGCATGCTGTGGATCGTCACCATTCCGCTGATGATCGGCGCGGCGCTGCTGTCCGAATACGTCACGCCCTGGGCCGAGATGAAATCCGGCGAAGCCAACCTGGCCCTGCGCGGCAAGGCGGGCGGCGACCGCCTGAACAGCGGCTACTGGTTCAAGGAACCCACCGCCAACGGCGGCACCCGCATCATCAACATCGGCGACCTGAAGGGCGATGGCCAGGTGGCCAACATCACGCTGTACGAGTTCAAGAAGAACCTGACGCTGTCGGTGCTGTCGACGGCGCCCGTCGGCGTGTTCTCCCATGGCGACCTGGTGCTCAAGGACGTGTCCGAGACCCGCCTGGACGACGAGGCCGCCGACGCGCTGGCCAACGCCCGCCCCCCCAAGAATCCGCCGGCCGCCGTGGTCAAGGTGCCCGAGCGCACCATCGACACCACGCTGAGCGCCGAGCGCCTGATCGCCCGCGTGCTGACGCCCGAGCGCATGTCCATCGTGACGCTGCTCGACTATGTGGATTATTTGCGCAACAACCAGCTTCAATATGGTCGACAGGTCGTGGCCCTGTGGCGCAAACTGGCGTATCCGTTCACGCTGCTGGTCATGATCACCATCGCCGCCCCCATCGGCCTGATGCAGACGCGCCGGGGCGGCGTGGGCGCGAAAGTCTTCATCGGCATCCTGCTGGGTGTGGGCTTCTTCATGCTGAACCAGCTGGCGTTGAACGTGGGCATGTTGGGCAAGTGGCCGCCCTGGCTGACCGCCTTGGGCCCGAACATCGGGGCCATGATCCTCGCCTTCGGCGCCATGTCCTACATGGAATACCGCCACGCCTTGGCGCGGTTCTTCCAACAACGCTGGCCCTGGAGCAAGAGTCCCGCATGAACGGCAGTATCTGGATGATCGGCGACGTGCAGGGTTGCTGCTCGCCGCTGGATCGCTTGCTGTCCCATCCCGAGCTGGCAGGCGATCCGCACTCGCGCCTCTGGTTCGCCGGCGACCTGGTCAATCGCGGCCCGGATTCGCTGGCCACCCTGCGCCGCATCATCGACCTGGGCGACCGCGTCACCGCCGTGCTCGGCAACCACGACCTGCACCTCCTGGCCGCGGCCGCCGGCGTGCGCAAGCCGTCCAAGTCCGACACGCTGGAGGACATCCTCCGCGCGCCCGACGCCGCCGCCTTGATCGACTGGCTACGCTTTCGCCCGCTCGCGCATTTCGAGCAGAACCACCTGATGGTCCACGCCGGCACGCTGGCGAAATGGGACGTGGCCAAGACCCTGGCGCTGGCCGGCGAGGTTCAGGACGCGCTGCGCGGGCCGAACTGGCAGAAGGCGCTGCAGAAGATGTACGGCAACGAACCGGCCACCTGGAAGGAAGACCACACGGGCGGCAAGCGCATGCGCGTCATCATCAACGCGCTGACCCGCATCCGCCTGTGCACGCCCAACGGCCACATGGAATTCGCCACCAAGGTCGCGCCCGGCGCCTGGCCGCCCAACCTGATGCCCTGGTTCGACGTGCCCAATCGCGCCACGCGCGACGTCACCACCGTATTCGGCCATTGGTCCACGCTGGGCCTGCTGCTGCGCCCCGACGTGATCTGCCTGGACACCGGCTGCGTCTGGGGCGGCGCGCTGACCGCGCTGCGCCTGCAGGACCGCAAGCTGGTGCAGGTGAAGTGCTCGCGCTTCCAGGATCCGAATTCGGACTGAACCCGGGCCGGCGCCTCTCGACGCCGGCTTGTGCCGCAAGACACCCTAGCGCCGGATCTCGGCCAGGAAACGACGCGCCCGGTCCGATTCCGGCGCGGTGAAGAAGCGCTCCGGCTCGGCCGTCTCGACGATACGTCCCTCGTCCATGAACCAGACCGTGTCGGCCACCTCGCGCGCGAAACCCATTTCGTGCGTCACGCACACCATGGTCATGCCGTCGCGGGCCAGCCCTTTCATCACCTGCAACACCTCTCCCACCATCTCGGGATCCAACGCGCTGGTCGGTTCATCGAACAGCATCACCGGCGGATTCATGGCCAGCGCCCGGGCGATCGCCACGCGCTGCTGCTGGCCGCCGGACAACTGCGCGGGATAGGCGTCGGCCTTGTGCGCCAGGCCGACGCGTTCCAGCAGCGCCATGCCGCGCTCGCGCGCTTCGCCACGGCGGGCGCGTTTGAGCATCAGCGGCGCCAGCGTCAGGTTGTCCATGACAGACAGGTGCGGGAACAGGTTGAACTGCTGGAATACAAAGCCGATATGGCTGCGCAACGCATCCAGCCGCTGGTCGGCGCCGTGGATATCCTTGCCGTCCACTTCGATCCGTCCCTGCTGGATCGGTTCGAGCCGGTTGACCGTGCGGATCAGCGTGGACTTGCCCGAACCCGATGGGCCGCAAACCACAACCACTTCGCCGCGACGCACCTGCGCGCTCACATCGGCCAGCGCCTGATAAGCGCCATACCACTTCTGCACCTGGAAAAACCGGATCATGCGGACACCGTTCTAGAGACTGGCACGAGCCCCGCGCGGCGCCGGCCGATGCGCAGCTCGACCAGCCGGACCAATGAACTCAGGCCGAAATTCAGGATGAAATAGGTCAGCGCCAGCAGCGCGAATACCTCGAAGGGCTTGGTCAGCAGCACGCTGTTGACCTGGTTCGCGGCATAGGTCAGCTCCTGCACGCTGATCACGTAGGCCAGTGACGTCTCCTTCACCGTGGAGACGAACTGGCTCAACATGCTCGGCAACATGTTGTAGAGCGCCTGCGGCAGGATCACGCGGCGCATGGTCTGCAGGTATGACAACCCCAGCGCGCGGCCCGCCTCCTGCTGCCCCGACGGCAGCGCCTGGATGCCGGCGCGGATGATCTCGGCCAGATAGGCGCTTTCATAGCAGACCAGCGCCACCACCATGGTGGTGGTGCCGGCCACCGGTCGGCCGATGACGATCGGCACGAAGAAATACGCCCAGAAAATGAACATCAATAGCGGCAGGCCGCGCACCAGCTGCACCACGGCGGTCGCCGGCCAGCGCAAGCAGCGCCACGGACTGATGCGCCCCAGCGCCAGCAGCACGCCGCAAGGCAGCGCCAGGACCAGGCTGATGGCCGCCAGGCCCAGCGTCGCGGCCAGCCCGCCCAGCGGCCCGTGCGGATATTGCCCGATCAACAGCAGCAGCCAGTTGTCTTTCAGGATGTCCCACATGGTCAGCGCGCCCCCAGCGGACGATAGCGACGCTGCAACGCCGCGCCCCCGCCCATGATGAGGAACGACAGCGCCAGGTAGATCGCCGTCACCACCGCGTAGGCCTCGAAGGTGCGGAAGGTGCCGTTCTCGATCTCCCGCCCTGCCGCCGTCAGCTCGGTCACGCCGATAGCCATGGCCAAGCTGGTGTTCTTCACCAGCAGCAGGGTCTGGTTCAGCAGCGGGGGCAGTGCGATGCGGAACGCCTGCGGCAGGACCACCTTGCGCATGGTCTGAAGGTAGCCCAGCCCCAGCGCGCGCGCGGCCTCGACCTGGCCCGGCGGGATCGCGCGTACCGCGCTGCGCAGGTCTTCACAGACATAGGCCGACATCACCAGGCCGATCGCCACGCAGGACAGGATGAATTCGCTGCCGTGACTGTTGAGCCAATCGGCCACGGCCTGCGGCAACAGGGCGGGCACCCCGAAGTACCAGAACAGGATGTGCACCAGCATCGGCACATTGCGATGGAACGCGATGTGGGCCGCGATCAGCGCATTGGCCATCGGCCAGCCCGTCAACCGGAGCACGGCCAGCAGGCTGCCGACCAGAAAAGCCAGGCTCCAGGCGAGCGCGGCCAGCGCCAGGGTGGTCAGGAACCCCCTGAGCAGCCAGTCCGGATACTCGCCCTGGAAGATGGCGCCGAAATCAAAGACGTAGTGCATGGCGATGCGCCAGCTCAGCCCTTGATGGACTCGATGCGGAAGTCCCGCTTCAGGTTGAACGGCGTGCCGACGCCGAACCATTTGTCGAAGATCCGCGTGGCTTCGCCGGAGGCCTCCAGTTTGTCCAGCACCTGATTCACCTGCCCCAGCATGGCCGCGTCGCCCTTGCGCACGCCCACGCCCCACGGCTCGACGAACAGGGCAGGCTCCAGGATCTTGACCGGCACCGCGCTGCTGGCGGCCTGCTGGCGCAGCTTCGCCAGCATCAGCTCGGAGCCGACGAAGCCGCTGACCTTGCCTTGCTGCAGGGCCAGGAAGGCGCCGCTGGGATCCTTGAACGTCACCGGTTCGACATTGGGAATGTACTTGCGCGCGCCCTGCTCCGAGGACGAGCCGCGCACCGCGCTGACGCGCTTGCCAGCCAGTTCGGCGGGCGACTTCAGTTCCTGATCCTTCTCGCGCGCCAGCACTTTCTGCAGACTCACGAAATGCTGATGCGAATAGTCGATCTGCTGCGCACGCTCAGGGCTCCAGCCCAGGTTGGCCGCCACCACGTCGACGCGGCCGGCGATCAGTTCCGGAATGCGCGCCTCGACCGCGATGAGCTTGAGTTCCAGCGGCACGCCCAGGCTGTCCGCCACGGCCTTGCAGATATCCACTTCGTAGCCCACCACGGCGCGCGTCTTCGGATCCTGGAAGCTGAATGGTTCAGCCGTGCCCATGGTGCCGCAGATGAACTTGCCGCGCGCCTTGATGTCCTGCAGGGTGTCCGCCTGGGCGGCGGACAGCGTGACAATGGCCAGGCCAACGGCGGCCAGGCAGGAAGAGATCATTTTTTTCATGCGGGTTCCCCTTGATGATGATGCAGGCGGCACAAGGCCTGTTCTGGTGTTGCGGATAATTGCGGCGCTGGACCGACGAATGGCGCGGGACTCAGGACAGCCGTGCGCAAGCCTCATGTATGCGACGGCAGCCTTCTTCGATCTGCGCCATGGACGTGGCGAAGCTCAACCGCAGGTAGGGCGACAGGCCATAGGCCGAGCCATCCAACGCGGCCACGCCCGCTACGTCGAGCAGATACATGACCACGTCCAGGTCGCTGCCCAGCACGCGCCCATCCGGCGCGCGCCTTCCCAGCAGACCTTCGACCGCAGGATAGACATAGAACGCGCCTTGCGGCGCCTGGCAGCGCAGCCCCGGCACGGCATTGAGCAGGGCCACGATGCGATCGCGGCGTTCGCCGTAAAGCCGCGCCATCTCGGCCACGCAGCCCTGGTCGGCGGTGAGCGCCACGCGGGCCGCGGCCTGGCTCACGGCGCTGACGCAGCTGGTGCTTTGCGAAATCAGCGCGGCCATGGCTTGGATCAGCATCTTGGGGCCGGCCGCGTAGCCCAGCCTCCAGCCGGTCATGGCATAAGACTTGGACACACCGTTGATCGCCAGCGCTCGGTCCGCCAGCGACGGCGCGGCGGCGACGGGCGACACGTGGCGCGCGCCGCCATAGGCCAGGTGCTCATAGATTTCATCAGTCATCAGCCACACATGCGGATGGCGATCCAGCACCCGCGCCAGCGCGCGCAGCTCGTCGGCGTCGTACATGGCGCCGGCCGGATTGCCGGGCGTGTTCAGCAGCAGCCACTTGCTGCGCGGCGTGATGGCGCGCTCCAGGGCCTGTGGCGTGAGCTTGAAACCATCGACCTCCGGGCATGGCACCGTCACCGGCGTACCGTCATTGACCAGCACCATGTCGGGATAGGAAACCCAATAAGGCGCGGGGATAATGACCTCGTCGCCCGCCTGCACGGTGGCCGACAGCGCGGTATGGATCAACTGCTTGGCGCCGGCGCCGACGATCAGCTCGTCGAGCCCGAAGTCCAACCCATTCTCGCGCTGGAACTTGAGGCGGATGGCCTCCAGCAAGGGCCGCGACCCCACCGAAGCCGTATAGCGGATGTCGCCGCCGCGCAGCGCCTCCATGCCTGCCCGCACGATGTGCGCGGGCGTGGGCAGGTCTGGCTCGCCCACGGTGAAGTCGACGATGTCGCGGCCCTGCGCGCGCAGTTGGTCAACGCGAGCCTTGGCCGCCATGCTGGGCGAAGGCTTGATGGCGCGGGCGCGATCCGCCAGGAATGCCGGGCTTGCGCTCATGCCAGCCCCTTCGCGGCAAACGCGGCCTGCATCCAGCTCTGCGCGCGCTGGCCGCCGGCGATCTCGGCCATGATGCGTTCTTCCTTCACGGCCAGGCTCTGCGCCGCCATGATCAGGGCCTCGGCCTGTTCCGGCGCGAAGCTGACCAACCCATCCTCGTCACCGACCACGATGTCGCCGGGGTTCACCACCTGCCCGCCGATGCTGACCGGCACATTGACCTCGCCGGGGCCGTCCTTGTAGGGGCCACGGTGAATATGGCCGCGCGCATAGCAGGGAAAATCGTCGAGTTCGAAGGCCAGTACGTCGCGAATGGCGCCATCCACGATCACACCCGCGCAGCCGTGCTGTTGCAGGTAACGCTTCATGATCTCGCCCAATACCGCGTTGGACAGATCACCGCCCGCATCCACCACCAGCACGTGACCAGGCTCGACCATCATCATGGCCTTGTAGATCATCAGGTTGTCGCCCGGACGCGTCTTGACGGTGAGCGCGGTGCCCACCAGCTTGCCGTCGCGGTTGTAGCGTCGCAGGCCCGAGATGCCTTCGCGCCGCGCCAGGTTGTCGCTCAGATGAGGCGTGGCGATGGCGCCCAGGGCCTGGCGCAAGGCCGCCGGCGCGACAACGGGGGCCGGCAGGATGCGCGCGCCGGATAGGGATGTGCTCATGACGATCTGCGTGATTCCTGGTTCTTGACCCGGCGCCGACGGGAATCATTCCGCGCCGCGCGACCCCGGCCGTGCTGAAGTCAGGCCACATGGTGCTGGCTTTCCGCTGCGGGAAAAAGGGATTAAATTTCCATGAAGTTCATCACTTTCAGGAATATAGGGGTTATTACCAAATAGAAGTTTGGGAATAATCTCATTTTCCAAAGAACCCACCCATGCTGACTTTCAAGCAGATCGAAGCCCTGTACTGGACCGTCAGATTGGGAACGTTCGCAGCCTCGGCGCAAAAGCTGCACACCACCCAATCAGCCATTACCAAGCGCATCCAGGAACTGGAGGCGGACTTTGATATCGCGCTGTTCGATCGATCCGGCTATCGCGCCGAACTGACCGCGCGCGGCCATGAAATCTATGCGCTGGCCGAGGAAATGCTGGGCCACCGCGACCGACTGCTGGTGCGGCTGAAGGGTCAACACACGTTGACCGGCACGTTCCGTTTCGGCATCACCGAAATCACCGCCATGACCTGGCTGCCGGCGCTGATCCGGCTGCTGCGCTCGCACTATCCGCGCATCACGCTGGAACCGCACATCGATCTGGGCGCCGACCTGCTCAAGCGCCTGCAGGCCGGACAGCTGGACATGGCTTTCCTGCATGGAGAGTTCGCCGAACCCGGCCTGGAGGTGACGCCGCTGCAGCGGTTGGAATTCGCCTGGATGGGCAGCCCCGACATGATCGACGCGAGCCGCGTCTACACCCCGGCCGATATCGCCGCGCTGCCGCTGCTGAGGCAGAGCCAGGAATCGGGACTGAACATGATCTACGACGGCTGGCTCAAGCCGCACACGCCTGCCCACAACCTATTCACCATCAACAGCCTGATCGCGATGGCCGGGCTGACGGCGGCGGGCTTCGGCGTGAGCTGCCTGCCGCGCGACTACTTCGCCGACATGGTCAACACCCGTCAGTTGGTGATCGCGCGCACCAGTGTCGCCCCGCCACAATCCGTCTACTGCGCCATGTACCGACGCGACGCGGACGCGGCGTTCTGCCAGAACGTGGCCGAACTGGCGGAAAGCTGCTGCAACTTTAGTGCGTGAAGCCCCCCGAAGCGCTATGCGCTTCCCCCAGGGGCATGCCTACGTACCGGCGGAGCCGGATCCGTGGCATCCCGGTCGGGTGGCACCGGTTTCTTGCGAGGTTGCCTGGCACGTGGAAAGTGCGGCAGGGGGATTGGAAAGGCCGGCAGCGCCGCGCCGGCCTTCGCGCTACAGCGCCTGCTGAATCGCGTCGCGCGCCTGGTGCGACAGCTCCAGCCGCGTCGGCAGGCTGCCGTCCGCGTTGCGGGTCGCCAGCGGCGGCAGGAACACGACTTCGACGGACAGGCCGGTGGTGCCCATGACGCGCCACAGATTGGCGACCAGGCTTTCGTCGCCGATGAAGGCGGCGAAACCGCTGCGCTGGCCATGCTGCAGGAAGCGCAAGGCCACGGGCTGGATCTCGACGGCGGCCGCGCGGGCCGGTTCGAACAGGCTGGCATGAAACGGACGCAGCTCGCTGCCCTCGCTGGTCGTGCCCTCGGGAAACAGGCCCACCGCATCGCCCTGGCGGAAACGCGCCTGCATGGACTCGCCCATCGCGTGCACCGCGTGGCGCTGGCCGCGCTCGATGAACAGCGTGCCGGCGCCGGCCACCAGCCAGCCGATGACGGGCCAGCTGCGGATCTCGCTCTTGGCCACGAAGGACGTGGCGCGCGCCGAGTTCAGCACGAAGATATCGATCCAGGACACGTGATTGGCCACCAGCAGCACGGGACCGGTCATGCGCGGTTGGCCCCGGAAGACGACCCGCACGCCACAGGCGGCCATGAGGAAGCGCGACCAGCTGCGGTTGAGCCAGGCGCGCGATTTGGGTCTGAGCCACGGATACACCAGGCCCACGCAAAGCAGGCCGAACACGATCCACGGCAGGACGAGGATGAGCCGAAGGACAAAGCGCAGCAGCTTCAAGCAGGAGTCTCCCAGGCCAGGCTGCCACCCACCACGGTGGCGCGTACACGGCCGGGCAGCATCATACCCGCGAACGGGCTGAGGGCGCTGCCGCAAGGCAGCGTTGTGGAATCCGGCGCCTGTTCCACGTCCAGGTCGACCAGACAAAGGTCGGCGGGCGCGCCGGGGGCCAGCATGCCAGCCGGGGCCGCGCCGCACGGCGCTTGCGGCGCCACGGCGCGCAACACGGCCGCCGGGCCGCTGGTCACCCGCGCCAGCGCTTCGGCCAGCGGCACGCGCTGGTCGCGCGCCCATTTCAGCGTCAGCGGCAGCAAGGTGGCCAGCCCGGGCGCGCCGGGCTGGGCCTGCGCGAAAGGCGCGGCCTTGCCGGCCGCCGTCACCGCCGTATGGTCCGAGCACAGCGCGTCGATGGTGCCGTCGGCCAGCGCGGCGCGGATCGCGTCGCGGTCGCGCTGGCCGCGCAGCGGCGGCTGCAGGCGGTAGCGGGCATCGAAGAAACCGATGTCCACGTCGGTCAGGTGCAGATGATTGGCCGACACGTCGCAGCTGACGGGCAGGCCCTCGCGCTTGGCCGCGCGCACCCGCGCCAGGCCGGCGGCGCTGGACAGGCGCGACAGGTGCAGGCGCACGCCGGTGTCGCGCTGCAATTCGAACAATGTTTGCAGGGCCAGCGTTTCAGCCAAGTCCGGCAGGCCTTCCAGGCCCAGCCGCGCGGCATAGGCGCCGCCGGCCGCCGGGGCGCCGCGCGCCAGCCAGGGATCCTGCGGCCGCAGCCACAAGGCCAGGCCGGCGCCAGCGGCGTAGCGCATGGCGTTCCACAGCAGGCGGGTATCGCTCAGGCCAGCCTCGCCCTGCCCGAACGCCAGGCAGCCCGCCTGGGCCAGCAGGCGTAGTTCGGCCAGGGCCTCGCCGCGCAGGCCCGGCGTCAGCGCGCCCACGGCATGGATGCGGCACGGTCCGGCCGGCGATTCATTCAGGAAGGCATGCACCCGCGCGGGATCGTCCAGCATGACGCCGCCATCGGGCGGCTGCACCAACCGGGTCACGCCGCCCGTCAGCGCGGCGCGCAGCGCATCGGGCGATGGCGAGCCATCGGGACCGGCCAGGCGCGCGCATAGATCCACCAGGCCCGGCAGCACCGCCAGGCCGTCGGCCTCGATGCGCCGATCCGCCTGGAATCCCGCTGGCGCGACGTCAACGGCGGCCACATGGCCCTCGGCGATGTACAGATCCGCCCGCCGGCCCACGCCGGCGGCGGGATCGATCAGCCTGCCGTTGGCGATGTGCAGCCTCATGCGCGCCCCCCTGGGGCCAGCGTGCGTCCCAGCGAGTCCGACAAGAGGCGCAGCGCCGCCAGCCGGAGCGCGTGCTCCAGCGCGTCCCGCTCGTGGCCGGCGCGCGCCAACACGGCGTCGAACGCCACCTCGGCTTCGATGCCGGCGTGCAGCCCGGCGGCGGACAGCAGCAACGCATCGGGCCGCGCCAGGGCCAGCGCCCGGGGGCTGAGCCGATAGCCGGCGGCGTAATCGCGCGGCGACGGCAGTCGCCCGGCGGCGACGGCCTCGGCGCTCAGCGGCAGCAGGATGATGACATCGGCATCGCGCAGCCCCTCGTCCAGCGCACTGAACGGGAACACGCCGAGCTGCGGCAGGCCCTCGGGCAGCAGCGACGGCGGCGCGGCCACGCGCAGCTCGGGCACGCCCAATGTGGTGAGCGCGTGAATCAGGGAGCGGGCCAGGCCCGAATGGCGCACGTCGCCCACCAGCGTGACGGCCAGCCGCGTCAGGTCTGGCTTGGCGCACAGGATGGCGCGCAAGAGCGCCAGCGCGGCCAGCGGATCGGCATGGACGCCGTCGCCCGCATTCAGGACGCGCAGGCCCGGCGCGGCGGCGTGATCGAAGCCGCCGCCAAAGAGACTGTTTCCGAAAAGACCGCCTGCCACGCCGCCGCCCCGCGCATGCGCGGCGGCCCAGTGCGTCGCCGCCCACAGCGCGGCGCCGCTGGCGGGATGGCCAAGCACCAGGATGCCGGGCGGCAGGCCGGCCACGGCCTCGGCCAGCGGCTCGGCCGGATCCAGCGCCGTGACCGGCAGCAGCAGTTGTTCGGCGGCGCGCCAGTAGGCCGCGCGCGTGGCGCGCCGCGTGTCGGGCAGGAGCAGGAACACCGGCGGCAGCGGGCCATAGCCCTGCGTTGGCCACGACGGTTCGGCCGCGGCGGCCGCCGTCTCCAGCAACCGCTCGGCATGGCGGCGCGGCAGGCCTTCCGTGCTGAGCAGGTGTATCAGTTCGCCGCGGCGGTCGAGTTGCGGATTGAGCATGGGCGTCGCGCCGGCGTCAGGCGGGCAAGGCGTCCAGATAGCGCTGCAGGATCACGGCCGCGGCCATGGCGTCGTCGGCGGCGTGCGTGCCCAGCAGGCGCTGCGCCTCCATGCTGGAGCCGCGCTCGTCGACCAGTTCCACCGCCATGCCGAAGCGACCGTTCAATTGGTTGGCGAAGCGGCGGCAGCGCGCGGTGGCGGGCTGCTCGCCGCCGTCGGCGGTCAGCGCCAGGCCCACGACCAGGCGCTGCGGCTGCCATTCGCGCAGCAATGCCTCGATGCGCGCGAAGCGCGCGTCGCGCACTTCGCCGTGGATGATCTCCAGCGGCCGGGCGTGGCGCGTCAGCGTGTTGCCGATGGCCACGCCGATCTTCTTCTCGCCGAAGTCGAAGGCCAGCAGGGTTTCTTCAGGCATGACCCGCGTCGCCCGCCAGCATCACCGGATCGATGCCCAGCAGCTTGAGCGCGGCGGGATAGCGTTCCTCGGGCGGCACGTCAAAGATGATGTGATCGTCGGCGCCCACGCTCAGCCAGGCGTTCTGGCCCATCTCGCTTTCAAGCTGGCCCGCGCCCCAGCCGGCGTAGCCCAGCGTGACCAGCATGCGCGCCGGCCCCTTGCCGTCGGCCACGGCCTGCAGCACATCGCGCGAGGTGGTCAGCGCCATGTCGCCCAGCTTGATGCTGGAGCTGTAGTCGCCGGCCGGCGCGTGCAACACGAAGCCTCGGTCGGTCTGCACCGGACCGCCGAAGAAAACCAGCGTTTCCTTGACCGGGCCGATTTCCAGCTCCAGGTCGATGCGTTCGAACAGCGTGCCCAGCGTCAGGTCGGTGGGCCGGTTGATGACCAGGCCCAGCGCGCCGCGCTCGGTGTGCTCGCAAATGTAGATGACGGAGCCCGCCAGGCTGCCCTCGACCATGCCGGGCATGGCGATCAGGAACTGGTTGGCGAAATTGGCCGCCTGCGTCGTCGTGTCTTCGTGGTGTTGTTCCGTCATGGCAACCCCTAACCTAATAGTCTGATTAAACCCCGGGACCGGACCGCTGGCGCGGCCCTCCCATGCTTGGCGGCAGACCATTCTTGCAGTGACCAGGACGGGGCCGCGCCCCGTCCCGCTAGCCCTGGCGGAATATGTCGGCTTGAGCGGATTCAGATTTCCATCAGTTCGAAATCCTCTTTGCGCGCGCCGCATTCGGGACAGACCCAGTTCGGCGGCACGTCTTCCCAGCGGGTGCCGGGAGCGATCCCTTCGTCGGGAAGGCCGGCTTCTTCATCGTAGACCCAGCCGCAAATCAGACACATCCAAGTACGCATAGCTCTCTCTTACATCAAATCCCGGTTACTGCCCGCGCAGCGGGGGCAGGGCAAAGACGGGGTGCATCCATTAGAATGGGGACAATCTTACCGAAACCCAATAGGGGTTCCCCTGATTCTCCGCAAACGGGTCGGGGCGCCCTTGATCTAGCGCTGTCCACGTGGCTCCCGTTACCCCCCCTCTCGTTTTGGTCCTCGGTCCGCTCGATCCCTCGGGCGCCGACGGTTTGCCGGCAGACGCCGTCACCTGCGCCCGTCTGGGCTGCCACGGCCTGGCCGCGGTCACGGCCCTGACCGTGCAGGACACCGCCGGCATCGAGGAAATCCACCCCGTTTCGCCAGACCTGCTGGACGACCAGGCGCGCTGCCTGCTCGAAGATATGTCCGTGCAGGCCATCAAGGTGGGCGGACTATACACCGCCGAAACGGCAAGCGTGGCGGCGCAGATCGCGGCCGACTACAGCCAGGTCCCGCTGGTGCTGCACCTGGGCCAGCGCGCCCAGTTGCCGCCGACCGACGCCGCCGACGAGGACGACGCCGACGATCTGCTGGCGGCCACGCTGGAGCTGGTGCTGCCGCAGACCGACCTGCTGGTCATCGAGCACCTGCGCCTGGCGCAGTGGCACGCCGACGGCGACATCGATATCGGGGACGCACCTACTCCCATGCACGCCCTGGTGGCGGCCGGCGCCCAGTGGGTGCTGGTGCTGGGCAGCCCGCAGCGGCCCGGCCACTACGCCAACGTGCTGCTCGGCCCCGGCGGCCAGACCAGCACCTATCCCTGGCAGGCGCCACCCGACCGCAATGGCGACGCCGGTGGCCTGGCCGCCACGGCCATCACCGCCATGCTGGCGCGCGGCCTGGAAATGCCCGAGGCCGTGCGGCAGGGCCTGGCCCACGCCGACGCCGCCGTCGCCTCCAGCTTCCTGCCCGGCATGGGCCGGCGCATTCCCTACCGGATCCAACCGCAATGAAAGCCCTGCGTTTTCCCGCCGGCCTGTACGGCGTGACGCCCGAATGGGATGACACCGAACGCCTGCTGCAGGCCGTGCGCGCCGCCGCCGAAGGCGGCATGCGCGCGCTGCAGCTGCGCCGCAAGAACGTGCCCGACGCCGAGCGCGCCGCCCAGGCGCGCGCGCTGGCGCCGCTGTGCCGCGAGCTGGGCGTGGTGTTCCTGATCAACGACGACTGGAAGCTGGCGCTGGAAGTCGGCGCCGATGGCGCCCCCGTGGGCCGCGCCGACGCCCGCCTGGCGCGCATCCGCGCCGAGGCCGGCCCCGACCTGATCCTGGGTGGCTCCAGCTACGACGACCTCAACCGCGCCCGCGAGCTGCTCGACGCCGGCGCCGACTACATCGCCTTCGGCGCCATGTTCGCGTCCACCGTCAAGCCCGACACCGTGCGCGCGCCGCTGTCGGTACTGACTGAGGCCAGGAAACTCGTTGAGGAACGCGACGGCCCCCGGCCCGCCGTGGTCGCCATCGGCGGCATCACGCCCGACAACGCGCGCCTGGTGGCCCAGGCCGGCGCCGACTCGATCGCCGTCATCACCGCATTGTTCGCCGCGCCCAGCGTGCGCGCCGCCGCGGCCGCCTGCGCCGCGCCCTATTCCATCAACCCCCAATCCAAGTCCTGACCGCCATGTCCAGCAACGCCCAGCTCTTCGAACGCGCCTGCCGCAGCATTCCCGGCGGCGTCAACTCGCCCGTGCGCGCCTTCCGCTCCGTGGGCGGCACGCCGCGCTTCATCAAGCGCGCGCAAGGCCCCTACGTCTGGGACGCCGAGGACAAGCAGTACATCGACTACGTGGGCTCCTGGGGCCCGGCCATCCTGGGCCATTCGCATCCCGAGGTCGTGCGCGCGGTGCAGGACGCCGCCGTCCACGGCCTGTCGTTCGGCGCCCCCACCGAGGCCGAGATCGAGCTGGCCGAAACGCTGATCGCCCGCCTGCCGTCGCTGGAACAGGTGCGCCTGGTCAGCTCCGGCACCGAGGCCACCATGACGGCCATCCGCCTGGCGCGCGGCGCCACCGGACGCGCCAAGATCGTCAAGTTCGAAGGCTGCTACCACGGCCATTCCGACAGCCTGCTGGTCAAGGCCGGCTCGGGCCTCCTGACCTTCGGCAATCCCAGCTCGGCCGGCGTGCCGCCCGAATTCGTCGCACACACGCTGACCCTGGAATACAACAATCTGGACGCCGTGCGCGAGGCCTTCGCCCAGCACGGCGCGGACATCGCCTGCATCATCGTCGAGCCGGTCGCCGGCAACATGAACCTGATCAAGCCCGCCGCGGGCTTCCTGGAAGGCCTGCGCGAGGTCTGCACGGCGCATGGCGCGCTGCTGATCTTCGACGAGGTGATGACCGGTTTCCGCGTCGGCCCGCAAGGCGTGCAGGGCCTGACCGGCGTCAAGCCCGACCTGACCACGCTGGCCAAGGTGATCGGCGGCGGCATGCCGGTGGGCGCCTTCGGCGGCAGCGCCGACATCATGAAGCACATCGCTCCGCTGGGCGGCGTCTACCAGGCCGGCACGCTGTCGGGCAATCCGGTGGCCGTGGCCGCGGGCCTGGCCACGCTACGCCTGATCGCCGCGCCCGGATTCTACGAAAAGCTGTCGGCCCAGACCGCCAAGCTGGCCCAGGGCCTGCAGGAGCGCGCCCGCGCCGCCGGCCTGGCCTTCTCGGCCGATTCGGTGGGCGGCATGTTCGGCATCTACTTCAGCGAACGCATCCCCGCGTCCTTCGCCGAAGTCTCGGCCTGCGACACCGCGCGGTTCAATCGCTTCTTTCACGCCATGCTGGACCACGGCGTGCATTTCGCGCCGTCCGCGTTCGAAGCCGGCTTCGTCTCGGCCACGCACGACGACGCCGTCATCGCGTCCACGCTGGACATCGCCGAAAAGGTCTTCGCGACGCTGTGAGCGCGCGGGGCGGCGCCACGCCGCCCCCTTTCAGACACATCCCCCGCCCGGCGCGCCGCGCGTCGGACGGCGGCGCATTCCGGCACGGCTCACGGCGCCTTGTAGCGCTGGTACAGCGCCGTCACCGCTCTCACATACTGCTGCGTTTCGGCATACGGCGGCACGCCGTCGTACTTGCTGACCGCGCCCTCGCCCGCGTTGTAGGCCGCCAGCGCCAGATCCAACCTGCCCGGGTACTGGTCCAGCAGGCGCCGCAGGTGTCGCGAACCCAGCCGCACATTGGTCGCCGGATCCACCAGCGCCCGTTCCATGTTGTCCACCGTCAGCAGCGTGGCGGCGGTCGCCGGCATCAGCTGCATCAGGCCCAGCGCGCCCTTGGGCGAGCGGGCATCGCTGCGGAATCCCGACTCCACCGCGATCACCGCGCTCAGCAGCGCCCGGTCCACGCCCGAATCCAGCGCCGCCTGCGCGATCAGCCCGTCGTGCAGGGCCGGCGGCGGTCCGTCCCAAGGCAGGGCCATCCTCGGCGCCCAGACGATCAGGCCCGGCCGGCGCGCGCCCTGACCGGGCTCCGGCTCGCACATCAGGCACAGCGGCGCGCTGCGCACGGCCACCCGGGGCAAGGGCCGCGCGCCATGCCGGACATAGCCCTTGGGCACCTTCATGCTGCGCCATACCCCATGGGGATCCTTGTAGCGGTAGGTCTCCATGGCCGCCGCGCCGCGCGGGGCCAGCGCGGCGCCGGCGGCCAGGACCAGCAGCGCCGCCCAGCCGCCGGCGCGCGCCAGGAAGGCGCGCGCAGCGGCGGAAAAAACGGGTGGAGGCATGGATGGACTCCGACGATATCCGGCAAGGCGCCCGGCGCGCGCAGGCGCGTCGGACAGAAGGCCTTATGCTGCGCCGCCGGGCCGGGCTTGTCGCTCCTGCCTACGGACTAATGCACGATCTCCGGCCCAGATCAAGGGAAAAACAGGGACGGCACTAAGGCTTTTGGCGGATGCGCCGTTGCATAAGATGCCGGTGGTCATGGGCATGAGTTAATATATGACCTAATATTTCGTTTAATTACTAAATGAGTGAACCGGCCGGCAGCGCCGGGCAGGAGGCTGACATGGACGCACACAACACGCTTCAGCTACTGCTGGACGCCAATACCCACGTCCTGACGGCAATCTATACCC
>NZ_JCBANH010000122.1:0-17711 GCF_059760925.1 Achromobacter sp. 1011791174 | reverse complement strand
CCCGGGCCGGCGCGGGCAGCGCCAGCCCCGCCGGCGGCGCATCGCCGTCCAGCAGCCAGATCTCGCGCAGGGCCAGGCCGTCGCCATCCACCGTCGCCAGCCCGGCGCAGGAGGCCGCATCCGCCACCAGCAGCACGCAGGCGCTGTTCTCCAGGATGTGACGCAGCTGCATGCCCCGCGACGCGGTATTGATCGGCACCGCCACCGCGCCCAGCCAGCCGCAGCCCAGCACCACCGACAGGAACTCGATCCGGTTGCCCGCCATCAGCGCCACGCGGTCGCCCCGGCGCACGCCATGGGCGGCCAGCAGCGCGGCCCAGCGCGCCGCGTGCGCCGGCGCCTCGCCATATTCCAGTGTTCCGCCCGGCGCCTGGACCCAGGCGCGCGCGCCCTGGCGCGCGGCCTGGTCCATCAGCATCGCCGGCAATGTCTGCGCATGCATGCTCGTGTTTCCCCTTGTTGGCGTCGGTCCGCGACTGCCTGCCGACTGTTGAAAATAGTCTAGGTATCAACTATTTATACGTCAAATTTATGGTTATTATTTTTCTTATAAATCAGACTGATATGAGAGGCAACGCTTGGACTTTGACCTGAACCTCATGCGGGTTTTCCTGACCGTGATGCAGGAGCGCAGCGTGACCCGCGCGGCCGAGCGGCTGCATCTGACGCAACCCGCCGTCAGCTACGCGCTGGCGCGGCTGCGCGACAAGTTCGACGATCCGCTGTTCCTGCGCACCGCCGCCGGCATGCAGCCCACGCCCGTCGCCTTTGCGCTGGCCGGGCCGATCGGCCAGGGCATGGACGCCTTCGCCGACGCGCTCAGCCTGCGGCACCGCTTCGATCCCGCCACCAGCGCGCGGCGCTTCACGCTGTCCATGTCGGACATCGGTGAAATGGTGTTCCTGCCGCTGCTGATGGAACGGGTGCACGCGCTGGCGCCGCGCCTGCAGATCGAAGTGGCCGAGGTGCCGATGGAAGCGCTGCCCCAGGCGCTCAAGGACGGCGGCGTCGACCTGGCCATCGGCAACCTGGCCGGACTGGGCCGTCATACCCGGCATGCCGTGCTGTTCAGCGAGCACTATGTCTGCATGGCGCGGCGCGGCCACCCGGTGCTGTCGCGCGGCCTGACGCGCGGCCAGTTCAAGCGGCTGGACCACATCCTGGTGGCTTCGCGCGCCAGCGCCCACCGGCTGCTGGACGACGTGCTGGCCGAAGTCGGATTGCTGCGCCAGCCCTATCTGACCCTGCCCCATTTCACCGCCGCCGCCGAGATCGTGCGCCGCACCGACCTGACCGTCACCCTGCCTCGCCGCGTGGCGCTATGGTTCAACCGCGAGCGCGACTTCGAGGTCCGCCCGCTGCCGCTGGCGCTGCCCGAGCTGACGGTGACGGTGCACTGGCATGCGCGCTTCGACAGCGATCCCGGCAGCTCCTGGCTGCGCCGGCTGGTGGTGGAAACGCTGGCGGACCGTGAGCCGCCCGATCCGGGCGGTATTTGATCGATCCGTGCAACAGACTCTGGCCCGGCTTGCGGTTTATCCGGATGCGGCGCGCCCCTAGACTGTCATCCATCGACTGACCGAACCCAAAGGAACCCGCCATGACGTCCCCCCTCGCCCTCCGCCCCCCCCCGCTGCGCCGCCTGCTGGCCGGCGCCGCCCTGGTCCTGCTGGCCCTGCCGGCCACCCAGGCCGCCGAGCAGGCGCTGCATGTGACCCACTACAACCCCGGCGCCGCCGCGATCTTCCCGGTTTCGTCCACGCTGGTGACGGGCGAGCGCGAGGCCATCCTGATCGACGCCCAATTCGGCAAGTCCCAGGCCGCCAAGGTCGTGGACATGATCCGCGCCAGCGGCAAGAAGCTGAGCACGATCTACATCAGCCACGGCGACCCCGACTTTTATTTCGGCCTGGACACCGTGCTGGCCGCCTTCCCCGACGCCAAGGTGGTCGCGTCCGAGCCGACCGTGCGCCACATCAAGGAAACCGTGGACGGCAAGCTGGCCTACTGGGGCCCGAAGCTGGGCGCCGACGCCCCGGCCCGCACCGTGGTTCCCGAGGTGCTGGCCGGCAACAGCCTGACGCTGGAAGGCCGCAAGCTGGAGATCAACGGCCTGGACGGCGCACAGCCCGACCGCAGCTTCGTCTGGATCCCGTCGCTGCGGACCGTGGCGGGCGGCGTGGTCGTGTTCGGCAACCTGCATGTGTGGATGGCCGACACCCAGACGCCCAAGTCGCAC
Organism: Achromobacter sp. 1011791174; assembly: GCF_059760925.1. Taxonomy (NCBI): domain Bacteria; kingdom Pseudomonadati; phylum Pseudomonadota; class Betaproteobacteria; order Burkholderiales; family Alcaligenaceae; genus Achromobacter; species Achromobacter sp. 1011791174. The sequence continues at coordinate 15,472 of NZ_JCBANH010000122.1, read as the reverse complement.
CAGGACTGGCTGGCGACGCTGGCGCGCATCGAGGCGCTCAAGCCCAAGACCGTGATCCCCGGCCACTACGCGCAAGGCGCGCCGCTGACCGTCGAATCCGTGCGCTACACGGCCGGCTACATCCGCGCCTTCGACGCGGCCGCCGCCCAGGCCAAGGACAGCTCGGCGCTGATCGCGGCCATGAAGGCGAAGTACCCGCAGGCCGGCGAGCCGGCCTCTTTGGAGCTGAGCGCCAAGGTCGCCAAGGGTGAAATGAGGTGGTGAGGGTTGGTCCCCCCCGAGCGCTGCGCGCTTCCCCCTGGGGGCGCCGCTACGGACCGGCAAAGCCGGCTCCGTGCGGCCCCGATTTGGGAAGGCTGGTGCAGGTTGGGAGGGATTCGGTTTTGAGGGCTGAGCTGGGGCGCGCGTTGCGCGCCGCTTGCCTTGTCGCGCGCGCCACGCGTCAGGTGATGGGCGGGTCTTCCGGCTGACGCGTGGCGGCGTCGGGCGCTGCGGCGGGCAGCGCGTGTATGGAGATTCCCAGGTCCAGGGCCTGCAGGATGGCGGTCAGGCCGCTCAGGGTGGGATTGCCCTTGCGCGACAGCATGCGATAGATCTGGGTCGAGTTGAGCTTGGCGCGCTCGGCCACGATCTGCATGCCGCCACGCGCCATGGCCAGCTGGCGCAGGATTTCCAGCGCGCTGGCGAGGTCGCCCGAGGCGATATGGGTGTTGATGGCAGCCAGCGCCTGCGAGGGCTGGCTGCGGTAACGCTCGGACATGTACTCATCGGGAGACTGGCCAAACATGATGCAAGGTCCTTCCGTGTCGATTGCCGGACAGCCCGCCACGCAGCCGCGCGGCGGGCACAAGCTCAGAGCTTAGCCCGCCCGCCCCCCTGCCCGGGCCGTCCGACCCTCAACATCGGACGAGTCTTACTTCTTCAGTGCCGCGCCAGCATCAGATCCAGGTTCTGCACCGCCGCGCCCGACGCGCCCTTGCCCAGGTTGTCGAACACGGCGGCCAGCAGCGCCTGTCCCTCGGCGGCGTTGCCGTGCACCGACAGGCGCAGGTCGTTGGTGCCGTTCAGCGCCTGCGGCTCCAGCCGCGCCTGCGCCGCCGATTCCTCCAGCGACGCGACCTGCACGTGGCGCGACCCGGCATAGCGCTCGGCCAGGCAGGCCTGCAGGGCGGCGAGATCCGCGCCGGCCGGCAGCAGCCGCAGTTGCAGCGGCACGGTCAGCACGATGCCCTGGCGGAACGCGCCATACGACGGCAGGAACACGGGCCGCTGCGTCAGGCCCGCATGGCGCTGGATTTCCGGCGTGTGCTTGTGCGCCAGGCCCAGACCGTAGACCTGGAACGGCGGCTGCGCCGCCGCGTCCGGCCCTTCGTAGGCGTCCACGCTGGCGCGGCCGCCGCCCGAATAGCCCGACACCGCCTGCACCGCCAGCGGATAGTCGGCCGGCAGCAGGCCGGCCTCGACCAGCGGGCGCAGCAAGGCGATGGCGCCGGTCGGATAGCAGCCGGGATTGCTCACCCGCGACGCGCCAGCGATGCGTTCGTCCTGGCCGGGCGTCATTTCGGGAAAGCCATAGACCCAGCCCTCGGTGGTGCGATGCGCGGAACTGGCGTCGATCACCTGCACCTTGGGATTGCGGATGGACGCCACCGCCTGCCGCGCCGGCTCGTCCGGCAGGCACAGGATGGCGATATCGCAGGCGTTGATGGCCTCGGCGCGGCGCGCGGCGTCCTTGCGCTCGGCCGCCGGCAGCGTCAGCAGGCGCAGGTCGTCGCGGCCCTGGAGCCGTTCATGGATCTGCAGGCCGGTGGTGCCTTGGTCGCCGTCGATGAATACGAGGGGTTGCGTCATGGCGCGGTGCTTCCTGGTGATGGGATTGCGGTGGATGGGCCGCCCGGGTCTCGGATGCTTGCTGCGCTCCGTCATCCCCGGGTCGGCGTGATGGCATCCATCTTCGGCCAAGCGCCACGATTATCAAAGTCGAATATCATGACTGCCTGATTCAGTTTTTCTGAATAAGGATCCGTCATGCGGGAAATCAGCCTGGACCGGCTGCGCACCCTGGTCGCCATCGCCGACCTGGGCTCCTTCGCCAACGCCGCGCGCGCCCTGCACCTGGCGCCGCCCACCATCAGCCTGCACGTGGCCGACCTGGAGGCGCAGGTAGGCGCGGCGCTGCTCACGCGCACGCGCGGGCAGGTGCGCCCCACCGCCATCGGCGAGACCCTGCTGGCCCGCGCCCGCCGCCTGCTGGCCGACGCCAGCCAGGCGCTGGACGACGTGCAGCGCCAGGTCCAGGGGCTGGAGGGCCGCGTGAGGCTGGGCGCGTCCACCGGGGCCATCGCCCACCTGCTGCCGCAGGCGCTGGAGACGCTGGCGCGCGACCACCCCCGCATCGATGTGCAGGTGGCCGTGCTGACCTCGCAGGAGACCTTGCTGCGGCTGGCTGACGGCACGCTGGACGTGGGCCTGGTGGCGCTGCCCCAGCCGCCCACGGACGGCCTGGTGCTGCGGCCCTGGCGGCGCGATCCGGTGCTGGCCTTCCTGCCCGCGTCCTGGCAGGCGCCAGCCCGGTTGACGCCCGCCTGGCTGGCCGAACGTCCGCTGATCCTGAATGACGCCAGCACGCGGCTGTCGCGCCTGACCGCCGAATGGTTCGCCGCCGCCGGCCTGAACCCGCGCGCGCGCATCCAGCTCAATTACAACGACGCCATCAAGAGCCTGGTGGCCGCCGGCTACGGCGCGACGCTGCTGCCCCATGAGGCCACCGCGCCGCAGCCCGACCCGCGCATCGCCATGCGGCCGCTGCGTCCCGCGCTGTGGCGTCCGCTGGGCATCGCCCACCGCGCCGGCGATATCGAACTGGCCACCCGCCACGTGCTGGACGTGCTGTGGGCGCTGCGCGCGGCGACGATTCCGGCATAGGTTCATGGCCGCCCCTGAAGGCGTGCTAAATTTTTGCCCCGCGACCCCGCCCTGCGGGCCGCGAGGAGAGAAAGTTGGATGTTGCATTCAAGCGCTGGCTGGCATCGTTCGCGCCGGCGCCCGTGGGCGCGAGCGCCCGCGAAAAGATTTACGGCGCGCTGGGCGCGCTGATCGGCCTGTTCTGCACCGAATGGGTGGGCCGCCACGCGCTGGGCGGGGCCAATCCCTGGTTCATCGCGCCGATGGGCGCGTCCGCCGTGCTGCTGTTCGCCGCGCCCGCCAGCCCGCTGGCCCAGCCCTGGTCCATCATGGCCGGCAATCTCGTGTCCGCGCTGATCGGCGTGACCTGCGCCCACGCCATTCCCGACCCGGGTCTGGCCGCCGCCGCCGCCGGCTCGCTGGCCATCGCCGCCATGTTCACGCTGCGCTGCCTGCATCCGCCCAGCGGCGCGGTGGCGCTGACCGCCGTCCTGGGCGGCCCGGCCGTGGCCAGCCTGGGCTATGGCTTCGTGCTGTGGCCGGTGGCGCTGAACTCCGTGATCCTGCTGTCCATCGCCGTGGCCTTCAACGGCGCGCTGCGCCGCAACTATCCGCGCCGCCACGCCGAGCCGGCCGCCTCGCATCTGACGCGCGACCCCGCGCCCAGCGCGCGCCTGGGTTTTTCCCGCGCCGACCTGGACCAGGCGCTGAGCCAGCGCGGCGAGCTGCTGGACATCAGCAAGGAAGACCTGGAAGACATCGTGATGGAAGCCGAGCTGCGCGCCAGCGTGCGACGCTTCGGCGATGTACGCTGCGCCGACATCATGTCGCGCGATCTGGTCTCGGTGCAGCAGAACGATCCGCTGGACTATGCCATCCGCCTGTACGGCAAGCACCGCTTGCAGACCCTGCCCGTGCTCGACGCCGCCGGGCGCTATGCCGGCATGATCGACCAGGCCGACGTGCTGGCGCGCAAGGCCAGGCTCGCGCCGGTGCATGAGGGCCCGGACCTGCAGGTCATGGATTGCATGCGCTCGAATGGGCCTTTCGCCACGCCGGAACTGCCGGCCGTGGAGCTTGCCCGTCCCATGGCGGACGGCCTGCATTGCGTGCCGGTGCTGGACCAGGACGGCGTGCTGCGCGGCCTGGTGACACAGTCCGACCTGGTCGCGGCGTTGTACCAGATGACCGTGGCGACGCCAGCCGGGGCGGTTGGCCGCCCGAACGCCTGAGCGCCTGCCTGGCGAGCGGCGCGGGCACGGCGCCTCCGTAGCCTTACGGATGCCGGCCCGCCTGCGCCGCGAGGCATAATGCCCCGGTGAAATTCCCTGCGCGCTACGGCGCATTGCTCTGCTGGTTGCTGCTGTTCGGCCTGGGCGCCGCCTGGATCGGGCGGCAGGACTATCTGCGCCAGTACGACGCCTTTTTCCAGGGCACCAGCATCGCCCAGCGCATGCTCAGCCAGAAGACCGTACAGCACGAGGCGGTGTTGGCCACGCTGGCCGCCCTGTCGCATCCGCCCGCGCCCGAGCGCCTGTATCCCAGCCTGCGCCCGTCGCTGCCGCAGCTGCTGGGGCTGGGCCAGCTGCGCGACGGCGCCTGGGCCGGCAGCCTGCCGCCGCCCGCCGGCCTGGACGCCGCCGTGGCGCAGGCGCGCGCGCAGGGTCGTCCCGTCACGCTGCCGGTGGACGCGGCGCGCTACTGGCTGGTGGCTCCGTCCAGCTGGAGCCTGCTGCTGGACGCGCGCCAGCTGCTGCAGGACGGCGACGTCCCCGACGCGCTGGCCAACCTGAGCCTGTCCATCGGCCCCGAGCCGCTGCGCCTGCTGGCGCGCCAGGACGCCGGCGCGCGCGGCTGGACGCTGTCGCTGCAGAAACCGCTGGGCGCCGCCAGCCAGCCCTTCGCCCTGCGCAGCGAACGCGTGCTGACGCCCGCTTCCTGGCCCTGGGCGCAATGGCTGGCCTGGGCCGCCGCCAGCGCGCTGCTGGGCGCCGGCGCCGCCGCCTGGCGTCGCGGCCGCGCCGAGGCCCTGCGCCAACGCGAGCAGGCGCGCGTGGCGGCCATGGAACGCCTGGGCACGCTGGGCGAGATGGCCGCGGGCATCGCCCACGAGCTGAACCAGCCGCTGACCGCCATCCTGGCCCAGACCCGCGCCGCCGAACGCATGCTGGACGACGAAGACGAACGGCCCGCCGTGCGCGAGGCCCTGCGGGCCAGCGCCGGCCAGGCCCGCCGCGCGGCCGACATCATCGCCCGCATGCGCGCGCTGGTGCGCCCCAGCGCGCCCGCCGCGCGCGAGGCGCTGGATCCCGAGGCGCTGGCGAATTCGCTGCGCTTCCTGCGCGAGCAGGAGCTGGCGCGCCAGGGCGTGCGCCTGGCGTGGCGCAACGACGCCCCCGGCGAACGCCCGCTTGGCGACCGCGTGGCGCTGGAACAGATCCTGCACAACCTGGTGCAGAACGCCGTTGACGCGCTGGCCGGCATGCGCGCCGGCGCCGCCGGCCAGGGGCTGATCGAGCTGAGCGGCGCGGTGGATGGCGACCACTACCTGCTCAGCGTGCGCGACAACGGCCCCGGCATCGCGCCCGAGGCGCTGCCGCGCCTGTACCAGCCGTTCTACACCACCCGCGCGCAAGGCATGGGCCTGGGCCTGGCGCTGTGCGAGACCCTGGCCGGCGCGATGGATGCGCGCATCGAGGCGCGCAACCTGACGCCCGCCGGCGCCTGTTTCACCGTGCGCCTGCCGCGCGCCGGAGTCCGCCCATGACCACATCCCCGCCTGCCCACGCGCACGCCCAATCCCCGCTGGTCTACCTGGTCGACGACGACGACGCGGTGCGCGACGCGCTGGCCCTGCTGCTGCGCAGCGTCGGCCTGCGCAGCGTCGGCCATGGCGATCCCGTCGCCTTCCTGGATTCGCTGCCGCCCCAGGCCATCGGCTGCGTGGTGCTGGACATCCGCATGCCGGGCATCGGCGGCCTGGACGTGCTGTCGCGGCTGGCGGAGCAATCGGACCTGCCGGTGATCATGCTGACGGGCCACGCCAACGTCGACCTGTGCCGCCGCGCCTTCAAGGGCGGCGCCATCGAGTTCCTGCAAAAACCGGTGGACGACGATGTGTTCCTGGACGCGGTGCAGGCCGCCGTGCGCGCGCACGTCGCCAGCCGCGAACGACTGTCGCTGACGCAGGCCGCCAGCGACCGCCTGGCGCGCCTGTCCGGACGCGAGCGCGACGTGGCCGCGCGCATCGTCCAGGGCCTGAGCAACAAGGAAATCGCGCGCGAGTTCGAGCTGTCGCCGCGCACGGTGGAAACCTATCGCGCCAATGTCTACGCCAAGCTCGAGGCCGACTCGCTGGCGCAGCTGATCCGCCAGTACGCATCGCTGCTGGATCAGGGCCTGTAGTCACGAAAGCTGAGCAAGCCGCGAAAAGAAAATGCTCATCGGCCCACCCGCGCCGATGCTGCGCGGCGCGCGTAGCGCGCGCCCACCCAAAGCTTTGTCTTACGCCGCTCTGAACACGATGCCGCTTGACCCAAAAATATTGCTGATGCTAGCTTTTGCGCGGGCGATGAATCGCAGTGACCGGTGCAGTACATCCGCTGTCGTTTCGTCTCCCACCCTACGACTCGACTACTACACTTAACGGAGAAGGCTATGATCAAATCGATAAAGAAGCAGCTCTCGCGTTTCAGCCGTTCGTCGAAGCTCAAGGCCGCCGCCTGGCGGCCTTACCTCATCTAGCGTGAAGAAAGAACGCCGGGGTTCAGGCCCCGGCGTTCTTTTTTGGCCGCACGTCCACGCCCGGCAGCGGGATAGCGCCTTTCCGCCCGCCTCATCATCCTGACCGCCAACCGCTCTCCGAGCGGCGTTGGCCGTGGTTCGTCGCGCCTCGTTCCTGTCATGCCGCGCCCATCCGGACCGCCATGACAGCACTGTATTCCCGCTCGCTCGCGAGCCGGGACGGTCTACACGCGGATGTACGAAATGGACAATAGAACGATCCACTATCACAAGGAAATACGCCGGCTGTTCGACGACCCCAGCCAGCGCGGCGTGTTCCGCATCGACGAGCAGACCGTGGGCGTGACGGACGGCCCTCTGTCGAAAGCCATCCTGGCCGCGCGGCCCATGTACGATTTCGAGCGCATCGTCTTCAAGCCCATCCTGGGCCAGCCCATCGCCAAGGCGACGTTCTCGGCCGTGATGCGCGCGGTCGGGCAGGACGCGCGGCGCGTCGCCGAAAGCCCGCCCGAGCCCGGCCCCAGGCTGGCCGGGCGCTGGCCCGACGCCGGCTACCTCTATCTGCAACAGCGCCTGTACGCGTCGGACCCCTGGCCCATCTACGCCCTCACCCATCGCGTCGCCAACCGGACCGGCTGGCTCAAACCGCTGGTGGACGGCCTGTCGTCGCGGTTGATGACGCGGCTGCTGCATCGCTGCGCGCCCATCCATTCCTCGGCGCTGGCGCAGCTGGTCAACGAAGCGCCCGATGCCCACGAGCGACGCCGGGCCGTGACGCTGTACCGGCGCACCGCCCGTTCCATGTGCATCACGGTCGCCTGCCTGGTGACGAACGCGCTGTGGCTGGCATCCGCCCGCGACGCGCGCGAACGGCCGCGCGACTGCATCACAGAAACGCTGCGGCTGATGCCGCCCGCCTGGATGTACCACCGCAACGCCTGCCAGGAATTCACCGCTGTCGACGCGCGCATCCGCGAGACCGACGACGTGCTGGTCATTCCGCTGATCACGCAGCGCGATCCCCGCCACTGGCCCGACGCCGACGCCTATGAACCCGACCGCTGGCTGGGCGTGAGCAACCCAGAAGCCTCCGACCATTACCTGCCGTTCGGCCATTCGCACGACCGCTGCTGGGCGCGCGAGCTGGTCCTGATGCTGGCCGAGCACACCATCAGGCAGATCGCCATGCAGGACCACTGGACCGACAGCCGGCAGACGTCGGTGCAAGTCCCCCTGAAATCGCTGCTGTGCCCGACGCGCGTGAACGTCGTCGCCGTCTGAACCTGGAGAATCCACCGTGCAATCGATCTACACCGACGCCTCCGTGTACAAGCTGCTCACGCCGCAGGATGACGCGGAACACGCCTTCATGTGCCGGCTCGCCGGCGACGCCGCCAGCATATTGGAGCTGGCGAGCGGCTGCGGCAACCTGGCGGCGCGCCTGGCGCAACGGGCCGACGTCACGGGCGTCGACGCCTCGCCGGAGATGGTGGCGCTGGCCACGCAGGCGCACGGCGACAGGCCCGGCCTGTGCTTTGTCCAGGGCGATATGCGCACGCTGCGGCTGGAACGCCCGTTCGACCTGGTCATGGCCGTCGACAACGCGCTGCAGCACGCCTGCACGGACGAGGCGCTGTACGCGGCGCTGGACTCGATCAGGGCGCACATGGGACCGGGCTCGCGCGCGCTGTTCCAGACCGGCCTGCGCGAGCCCGAGACGCTGGACACGCTGAATCATGCACGGCAGAAGGTCGGCAGCGCGATCGATGCCTGCGGCGTGACCTTCGAGATCTATGGCACCTCGACGTTCGACCCCGCCACCAAGGTCAACCATCGCGTGTTCGAGATCCACAAGGATGGCGCCAAGGTGGCCGAGCGCACGCTGACCATGCGCATCCTGGATTCGGCCGCGCTCCAGCAGGCGCTGGCGCGCGCCGGCTTCAGCATCGCGCGCGCGTTCGACGAGTCGGGCCAGGAAGTCGAGCCGCAAGCCCGGCCTGGCCCCACGCACGCCGTGCGCACCTACGAGTGCCGCGCCGGATAGGAGCGCCCCGCGCGCCTTGACATACTGGCGACGGCAGGCCATCCGCCGGCCCCGCCAGGCCCGCCTCCGTAGCGCTACGGAGGCCCGGGCGTAATCGGGCGTATACCGGCGCGCGGCGCTTTTGGCCACACTGTCCGCACCTGATCACACAACGTAGAAAGGACGCAGACATGACCCGATTCCCGCTCGCCGTGCTGGCCCTAGCCTCCACCCTGGCCGCCGGCATGGCCCAGGCCGCCGTGCTCACCGAAAGCAATATCTCCAGCGCCGACGCGCAGAAGCTGGCCACGGCCAGCGTCGCCGCCTGCCAGGCCAAGGGCTACAACGTCAGCGCGGCGGTCGTCGACCGCGCCGGCGTGCTCAAGGCCTTCGTGCGCGCCGACAACGCCGGCCCGCACACCGTCGAGGCCAGCCGCGCCAAGGCCTTCACCTCGGTCTCGGCCAAGTCGCCCACGCTGGCCATGATGGAAAACGCGCAGAAGAACCCCGGCGCCGCCAACCTGACGGACATCCCCGGCTTCCTGCTGCTGGGCGGCGGCGTGCCGGTCAAGGCCGGCTCCGCCGTGATCGGCGCCATCGGCGTGGCCGGCGCGCCCGGCGGCCACCTGGACGCGGAATGCGCCGACGCGGCGCTGGCCGAGAACGCGGCGCTGTTCAAGTAAGGCCGCGCGAGCAGGCTTTCCGCCAGCGCGCCGCCATCTCGAAAACCGGCCGGCGGCATCCCCCGCCTGCCGGTATCCCGCCTTTTTCCGCCAAGACCGCGCCACATCACGACTCCTTAGCTACAATAATAGTAACGATTCCTATTATTTTTTCAGGCTTGGAGTTACCGTGTCTTCCGGCGATCTGTCAGCCCCGCATGCCGTTGAATCGCTCTATCAATCGCATCACGCCTGGCTGAGATCCTGGCTGCGCCGGCGCCTGCGCGACGATCACGACGCGGCCGACCTGGCGCAGGACACCTTCTTGCGCCTGATGGTCTCGCGCGACGGCCACGCGCTGCGCGAACCGCGCGCCTTCCTCACCCGCATTGCCCACGGCCTGATCGTCAACCTGTGGCGCCGCCGCGACCTGGAACAGGCTTACCTGCAGGCGCTGGCGCTGCGCCCCGAGGCCTGCGCCCCGTCGCCGGAGCAACGCGCGCTGGTGCTCGAAGCGCTGCTGGAAATCGACGCCATGCTGCACCGCCTGCCCGGCCGCGCCCGCGAGGCCTTCCTGCTGGCCCAGCTGGGCGGCCACACCTATGCCGACATCGGCCTGCGGCTGGGCGTGTCCGAGCGCATGGTGAAGAAATACATGGCCCAGGCCATGCTGCAATGCCTGCTGATCGGACAAGGCCTGCAATGAGGACCGCCGCCTGCTCCAGCCCCGACCGCCAGGCGCTGGAAGCCGCCTCGGAATGGTACGCACGCCTGCGCGACGACCGCGCCGGCGCCGACGAGACCCGGCAGTGGCAGGCCTGGCTGTCCGCCTCGACGCTGCACCGCCAGGCCTGGGACGCCGTCATGGCCGTCAGCGCCCGCTTCGACGCCATCGCCGGCCAGGCCGAGCTGGACGCGCTGACCCGCGCGGGCCAGGGCCGTCGGCGCGTGCTGCGCGCCGTCGCGCTGCTGGCCGGCGCGGGCGGGCTGGGCGCGGCAGCCTGGACCCAACCCGTCACCCGGCGCCATCTGGCCGATCTGCGCACCGACGTGGGCCAGACCCGCCACGACACGCTGCCGGATGGCTCGCGCCTGTGGCTGGACACCGCCAGCGCGGTCGACCTGCGCTTCGACGCTCATGTCCGCCGCGTCGTGTTGATCGACGGCCAGGCCATGATAGAAACCCAGCCCGACGCCACGGCCCCCGCCCGCCCCTTCGTGCTGGACCTGGGTCATGCGCGACTGCGCGCGCTGGGCACGCGCTTCGCGGTGCGCCGGGATGGCGGCCGCGCCTGGCTGGACGTGCATGCCGGCGCCGTGGAGATCCAGCCCGGGCATGCCCCCGCGCGCCAGGTCCTGGCCGGATTCGGCTGTGCGATCGACGGCAACGCCATCGGCGCGCCGGAACCGCTGGCGCCGGGCAGCGGCGCCTGGACGCGCGGCGAGCTGGTGGCCAACGCCGTGCCACTGGCGGACTTCACCGCCGAGTTGGCGCGCTATCGCCGGGGCCTGCTCACCTGTGCGCCCGATGTCGCCGACCTGCCGCTGGTCGGCGTCTTCCCGCTGGCCGACGCCGATCGCGCGCTGCGCGCGCTCGAAGCGACGCTGCCGGTGCGGGCGCGGCGCGTGCTGCCGGGCTGGGTCAGGCTGGAAAGCGCCTGAGCTGTACCGTCGAAGCGCCGACGCCGGCAAGGGCGTTGCCGACTATTTTGTAACAGCGACGATTTTCCGGTTCCCCTTTTCCCATCTCGCTTGGCATGCCTGATGTACGCCGCGCGCCGCGCGTCCGCCGCCAAGGAATCCCCATGCAAGTCCGTCGTCTCCGAACCCCGTTCCGCGCTCGCGCGCTGGCGGCCGTCCTGTCCGCGCCGCTGGGCGTCCTGGCGCTGTCGACGCCCGTCCAGGCGCAGGCGCCCGCCGTGTTCCAGGTGCCGCCCGGTCCGCTGGCGCAGGCGCTCAACCAGTACGCCAGCCAGGCCGGCGTGACGCTGTCGCTGGACGCCCGCCTGGTCGCCGGCCTGCAGAGCCGGGGCCTGAACGGCGCCTACAGCGTCGAACAGGGTTTCTCGCGCCTGCTGGACGGCACCGGACTGCGGGCCGAGCGGCGCGCAGACAATGTCTATACCGTGCGCCCTGCCCCGCCCGCCGCCGACGCCGCGCAACTCGAACCCGTGACGGTGCAAGGCGCGTCGGTGGCCGAGGGCGGCTACCAGCCCGAGCCCACCGCCTCGGTGACGCGCTCGTCCGTGCCGGTGCTGGACCAGCCGCAAGCCATCAATGTGGTGCCCGCGCAGGTGCTGCGGGACCAGCGCCCGCGCAACCTGGACGACGCGCTGGCCAACGTCAGCGGCATCACCCAGGGCAACACGCTGGCCGGCACGCAGGACACGCTGATGAAGCGCGGCTTCGGCGCCAACCGCGACGGCTCCATCATGCGCAACGGCATGCCGCTGGTGCAGGGGCGCGGCCTGAACGCCGCCGCCGAGACGGTGGAAGTGCTGAAAGGCCCGGCCTCGCTGCTGTACGGCATCATGGATCCCGGCGGCGTGATCAACATCGTCGGCAAGCGCCCCCAGCTCACGCCGTACCACGCCATCACGCTGAGCGGCTCGACCTACGCGCACAGCCGCAACGGCGTCGGCGCCACGCTGGACAGCACCGGCCCGATCGGCGATTCGCGGCTGGCCTACCGCCTGGTGGTGGACACCAGCAACGAGGACTACTGGCGCGACTTCGGCCGCCGCCGCGACACGCTCGTCGCCCCGTCGCTGGCCTGGTATGGCGAGGACACCCAGGTGGTGGCGTCCTATGAACACCGCGACTACATGTACCCGTTCGACCGCGGCACCGCGATGGACCCCAACACCGGCAAGCCGCTGGACATTCCCTCGCGTCGCCGGCTGGACGAGCCCTACAACAATATGTGGGGCAGCACCGAACTGGCGCAGGTCACGGTCGACCAGCGGCTCGACGAGCGCTGGAAGGCCCACCTGGGCTACAGCTGGAACCAGGAACGCTACGACGCCAATCAGGTGCGGGTCACCAGCCTGGACCCCGCCGCCGGCACCCTGCGGCGCAGCAACGACGGCACGCGCGGCGCGCTGTCCACCGACCACTACGTGATCGGCTACCTGGACGGCCGCGTCGACCTGGGCGGGCTGCGCAATGACCTGCAGGTCGGCGCCGACTACGAGCGGCGCAAGATCTTCCGCTCCGACCTGATCCGCCAGGCCATCTCGCGTCCCTTCAGCTACGTCGACCCGGTCTACGACCGGCAGGGACCGGGCACCACCGTGGTCGCCAGCGACAGCGACCAGACCGACAAGCTGCGCGCCACCTCGTTCTTCCTGCAGGACACGCTGCACCTGAATGAACGCTGGCTGCTGGTGGGCGGACTGCGCTACCAGCACTACGAACAGCTGGCCGGTCGTGGCCGGCCCTTCAAGACCAACACCGACATCGCCGGCGGCAAGTGGCTGCCGCGCGCCGGGCTGGTCTACAAATGGACGCCCGAACTGTCGCTCTATGCCAGCTATACCGAATCGCTCAAACCCACCTCCACCATCGCGCCGCTGTCCAGCGGCGCGATGATCGATTCCGGCGTCGCGCCCGAACAGGCCAAGTCCTGGGAGCTGGGCCTGAAATGGGACATGCCGGGACAGACCACGGGCACCCTCGCGCTGTTCGACATCCGCAAGCGCAACGTGCTGGTCTCGCAATACAACGACGTCACCAAGCTGACGGACTGGCGCACCAGCGGCGCGGCGCGCTCGCGCGGCGTGGAGCTGGACGTGAGCGGCGCGCTGTCCCGGCGCTGGGACTTCATCGCCAGCTACGCCTACCTGGACGCCGTCACCACCGAGGACCCGCTCTACCAGGGCAAGCGCCTGTGGAACGTGGCCCGTCACACCGGCTCGCTGGCCCTGGTCTACAACGCCGGTCAGATCGGCGAGGGCCGGCTGCGCCTGGGCGCCTCCGGCCGCTACGTCAGCACGCGGCCGGGCGATTCGGCCAATTCCTTCACGCTGCCGGCCTACACGGTGATGAACGCCTTCGCCACCTACGACACCCGCATCGCCGGGCGCAACGTGCAGTTCCAGCTCAACGTCAACAACCTGTTCGACCGGACCTACTACACCTCCAGCGCCAACCGGTACTTCATTTCCATGGGCGATGCGCGGCAGGTCGTGCTGTCCACCCGCGTGGAGTTCTGAGCATGCGCATCCGGCTTTTCCTGCTGCTGGCCGCCGCCTGCGCGTCGCTTCTGTCCGCCGCATCCGCCGGCGCCGATGGCGCCGATCCGATCCTGGCCGGACGCGGCGTCGTCACGATGCCCGGCGCCGCGCGCGGCTGGGGCTTCCCCGCGCTCACGCCGGACGGCGGCCAGTTGCTGCTGGCGCGCCGCGAGAACGGCCTGGCCGTGTACGACACGGCCTCGCAGGCCGCGCCCGTCACCATTCCCGGCACCGAAGGCGCCAACGCCGCCGCCGTGGCGCCGTCCGCCGACCGGATCTACGTCGCCGCCATGGACGGCAGCGTGATCGTCGTGCGCGCCTCCGATCGCCACGTGCTCAAGCGCCTGCCAGTGGACGCCGGCAACCTCAACAATGTGCTGTACGACCCGGACAGCGGCCAGGTGCTGCTGACCAGCGGCCGGCGCGATGCCGTGACCCGCGTCTACCGCCTGGACCCGGCCTGCGACTGCGTGCGCGCCCAGCTGGACCTGCCCGCCGCCAAGCTGGACGCGCCCGTGCTGCTGGGCCCGGGCCTGGCCGCGCTTCCGCTGCGCGACGAAGGCCGCGTCGCCGTCATCGACCTGCGGCGCATGGCCGTGGCCCGGCTGTGGCAGCCGCCCTCGTGTCCGCGCCCCGGCGCGCTGGCCGCCGATCCGGACGGCGCGCGGCTGTTCGTGGCCTGCCGGGGCGCCGACCCGCGCGTGCTGAGCCTGGACGCCGCCAGCGGCGCGGTATTGGCCAGCGCGCCCGCCGGCCGCGACATCAACGCGCTGGCCTACGACGCTGGGCGCGGCTGGCTGCTGGCGCCCAGCGGCACGGACGCACGGCTGTCGATCTACGAGGCCCGCGAGTCCGGCCGCCTGCGCCGGCTGGCCGCCATCGGCACGCGTCCCTGGGCCCACAACATGGCCTATGACGCCAGACGCGGCATCGCCTATCTGCCCAGCATGGACGACACCGAGGTCTACGCCGCCAGCGGCGGCGAGGCGCAACGCCATTTCGCGGCGGACAGCTATGCCGTGACCACGCTGCGGCTGCGCGAGGCCCGGCCATGAGCGCCGCCCGCGACGTGGCCGTCCAGGCGCCGGCCCGACCCCGTCCGCCCTCGCGGCGCGGCGCCTACCTGAAGGCGCTGCGCAAGGCGCACGGCTGGCTGGGCCTGTGGGGCGCGCTGCTGGGCCTGCTGTTCGGCGTCAGCGGCATCATCCAGAACCACCGCGCCGTGCTGAAGATCGACATGCCCGGCCCTGTGGTCGAGACGCTGCATCTGCAGGCGCCTGCCGACCTGCCGCGCACCGACGCCGACGTGGCGCGCTGGCTGCAACAGGCGCTGCGGCTGGACAAGCCGGCCGAGCGCATCCGCAAGGAGCCGGCGCGGGACGTGCGCTGGGGCGACACCGTGGCGCGCCAGCCCGAACGCTGGCAGGCGCTGTTCCGCGCGCCGGGCTATCAGGTCCAGGTGGAGTTCTGGCCGCAAAGCGGCATGGCCGGCGCGCGCCGCAGCACGGCCAGCTGGTGGGGCGTGATCCAGAACTTCCATCGCGCCAACGGCGCCGGCGTGGCCTGGGTGCTGCTGTCCGACACCATCGGCGGCGCGCTGATCGCGCTCTGTCTTACCGGGGTGCTGCTGTGGACCGAGCTGGAAAAGCGCAAGCTGATCGGCGCGGCCGTGGCGCTGGCGTCGCTGGCCACCACCGTGGCGGCGGTGGCGCTGTCCTGGGCCTAGTGTGCCGTCCCGCGGATACACCCGCGCGTAGTCCGTCCCTGACGTTCCGATACACGGCGGGCCATTGCCGGCCCGCCCTCTTCGACCTCAAGCGGCAGCCGCCCTGCCCGGCGCCAGCTTCAACCCCGCCCAGATCCCCGCGTAGCAGCAGGCCCCGAAGACCCACCCCGACAAGGCC
>NZ_JCBANH010000121.1:0-18128 GCF_059760925.1 Achromobacter sp. 1011791174 | reverse complement strand
GCCACGGGCCGCATCATCGATCCCAGGGAGGTGCTGCAATGAACCAGCACGGCCGCGTCTGGCGGGTAGGCGCAGATATCGACACCGACGCGCTCGCCCCGGGCGCCTACATGAAGTTCGGCATCGACGAGATCGCGCGCCATTGCCTGCAGCGCGTGCGGCCAGACTTCGCTGCCGGCGTGCGGCCCGGCGACGTGCTGGTGGCCGGGCCCAACTTCGGCATCGGCTCCTCGCGCGAACAGGCCGCCGCCGCCCTGGTCCGGCTGGGCGTGGCGGCGGTGGTGGCGCCGTCCTATAACGGCCTGTACTTCCGCAACGCCTTCAACGTCGGCCTGCTGCTGCTGACCTGCCCGCATGCCGCCCGGCTGGTCGAGGGCGAACGCGTCAGCCTGGACCCGGACGCCGGCCGCATCCATCGCCGGGACGGCGAGGCGCTGGCCTGCGAGCCGCTGCCGGACTTCCTGCTGGACATGGTGCGGGCCGGCGGCCTGCTCAATCAACTGAAGGCGCTGCAAAAAGGAGCGCGGCCACAGGCCGGCCAGGCTCCGGGCAATGCCACTGAATCCTGACGAACCGGAACTGCCATCATGCTAGACCCCGTCACCCTGGCCGTGCTCAACGGCCGGCTGGAACAGATCGCCGATGAAATGGACGCGACCCTGTACCGCAGCGCCTTCAATCCCATCATCGCCGAGGCGCACGACGCCTGCCACGGCCTGTACGACGCCGCCAGCGGCGCCACGCTGGTGCAGGGCAAGTCCGGCCTGCCGGTGTTCGTGGGCGCCATGTCATTCGCGGTCCAGGCCGCCGCCCGCGCCGCCCAGGGGCGCGGCGGCATGCGGGATGGCGACGTCTGGATCCTGAACGATCCCTACGACGGCGGCACCCACGCCAACGACTTCAAGCTGGTGCGCCCGGTGTTCCGGGGCGGCGAGCTGTATTGCTACCTGGCCTCGGCCGCGCACTGGCATGACGTCGGCGGCGCGGTGCCCGGCAACTACAACCCGGCCGCGACCGAGTGCTGGCAGGAGGCGGTGCAGATCCCGCCGGTGCGCATGGTGCGCGGCGGCGAGCTGGACGAGGACGTGCTGGCCATCCTGAAGGCCAATTCGCGCCTGCCCGACAGCCTGTGGGGCGACCTGAACGGCCAGCTGGCCGCGCTGGAACTGGGCGCGGGCCGGCTCGACGATCTGTTGCAGGAGTACGGCGACGACACCGTGCGGGCCGCGCTGGACACGCTGCGCCAGCGCGCCCGGCGCCTGATGCTGGACCACGTGGCCAGCCTGCCGGACGGCGAGTACCGCTATCGCGATACGCTGGACAACGACGGCGTCAAGGACGCCGAGCTGACCATCGCCCTGCGGCTGCGCGTGAGCGGTGAACGGCTGGAACTGGATTTTTCGGAGACCTCGCCGGCCTGCGCCGGCCCGGTCAATATCTCGCGCGCCACCGCCGTGGCCGCCTGCTACGTGGCGCTCAAGCACGTGTTCCCGGACGTGCCGGCCAATGCCGGCGTGCTGGACGCGGTGACGGTGACGCTGCCCGACGGCCTTTTGATCTCGGCGGAACGGCCGCGCCCGGTGGGCGGCTATACCGAGACCATCCTGCGCATGATCGACGTGATCTTCTGCGCCGTGGCCCAGGCCGCGCCCGAGCGCGCGCCGGCCCAGGCCTACGGCACCATCAACGCGCTGTCCATCGCCGGCTACCGCAGCGACGCGGCGCGCAAGGGGCAGCGCTGGGTCATGTTCAGTTTCTTCGGCGGCGGCCACGGCGGCCATAGCGCGGGCGACGGCCTGAGCCACGGCAACGCGCCGATCTCCACGGCGACGATTCCGCCGCTGGAGATCCTGGAGGCCGCTTATCCGGTGCGCTTCACGCAATGGGCGCTGCGGCCCGACTCGGCCGGCGACGGCAGGCATCGCGGCGGCCTGGGCGCCATCTACGAAATCGAATTGCTGGAAGACAGCGCCGAGGCCTTTATCTTCGGCGAGCGCGGCCGCAGCAGCCCCAAGGGCGTGGCCGGCGGCGAGCCGGCGGCATCGAACGTGTTCCGCTATCAGCAGGACGGGCAGTGGCTGGCGCCGCCCATGACCTCGAAGATGCTGGGCATCGCGCTCAAGCGCGGCGAACGCGTGCGGCTGGAAACGCCGGGCGGCGGCGGCTACGGACCGCCGGCGCAGCGCAGCGAGGCGGCGCGCCGGCGCGACCGCGATATGGGCTATGTGAGCGGCGCGGCCGCCGCGCGGGAAAAGGGAAGGGCATGACGATGGCGACGACGCAACAATCCCTGGTGGTGGGCGTGGACGTGGGCGGCACGTTCACCGACCTGTTCGTGCTCGATGAGCAGAGCGGCGAGGCGCGCGTGATCAAGGTGCCGTCCACGCGCGGCGAGGAAGCGCGCGGCTTCATGAACGGCATCGGCCGCGCGGCCGAGGGCGCGGGCGCCATTGCCACCATCGTGCACGGCACCACCGTCGGCACCAATGCGCTGCTGGAACGCAAGGTGGCGCGCACCGGCATCATCACGACGGCGGGCTTTCGCGACGTGCTGGAGATGCGCCGGCGCGACCGGCCGCAGACCTGGGGCCTGCGCGGCGGCTACGAACCCGTGGTGCCGCGCGACCTGCGGCTGGAGGTCGACGAGCGGGTGCTGGCCGACGGCTCGATCCACACCGAGGTCAACCTGGACCAGGTCGAGGCGGCGGCGCGCGAGCTGCTGGCGCGCGGCTGCGAGGCGGTCTGCGTGTTCTTCGTCAACGCCTACGCCAATCCGGCCAACGAGGCCCGCGCGGTGGCGCGGGTGCGCGAGATCTGGCCCAACGGCCACGTCACCGCCGCCACCGAGGTGCTGCCCGAGATCCGCGAGTTCGAGCGCTGCTCCACGGCCACGCTCAACGCCGCCCTGCAACCGGTGGTGGGCAGCTATCTGACCCGGCTGCAACAGGACCTGCGCGGCCATGGCTTCGACGGCGAGCTGCTGGTGGTGCAGAGCAATGGCGGCGTGATGTCTCGCGAAACCGCCTGCGACGTGCCGGTGCGCACGGCGCTGTCCGGTCCGGCGGCGGGCGTCATCGCCTGCGCCGCCATCGCGCGCGCGGCCGGCCTGCCGGACGTGGTGACGGGCGACATGGGCGGCACGTCCTTCGACGTGTCGCTGGTGGCCGGCGGCGAGGTCTCGCTGGCGGCGCAGACCGCGATCGAGTTCGGCATGGTGGTGCGCGCGCCGATGATACAGATCGAGACCATCGGCGCGGGCGGCGGCTCGATCGCCAGCGTGGATGCCGGCGGCCTGCTGCAGGTCGGTCCGGAATCGGCCGGCAGCAATCCCGGGCCGGCCTGCTATGGCCGGGGCAACACACGGCCCACCGTCACCGACGCCAATGTGCTGCTCGGCCGCATCGCGGCCGACCGGCCGCTGGGCGGCGGACTGCTGGCGCGGCTGGATGCCGAACGCGCGCGCGCGGCCATCGACGAGCACGTGGGCCGGCCGCTGGGCCTGGACCCGCAGGCGGCGGCCGAGGCCATCCTCACGGTGGCCAACGCCAAGATGGCCGGCGCGATCCGCGTGGTGTCGATCGAGCGCGGCCACGATCCGCGCAAGTTCGCCTACATGCCCTTCGGTGGCGGCGGCGCGCTGCACGTCTGCGCGCTGATGCGCGAGGTCGGCTGCCTGCAGGGCATCGTGCCGCGCTTTCCGGGCGTGACCTCGGCGCTGGGTTGCGTCATGGCCGATATGCGCCACGACAGCGTGCAGACGCTGAACACCACGCTGGCGGGCCTGGACGAGGCCGATCTGGCGCGCCGCGTACAGGCCCTGGCCGACAGCTGCCAGCAACGGCTGGACTCGGCCGGCGTGGCCTTCGAGGGCGTGCGCGAGCGCATCGAGCTGGACATGCTGTACGCCGGCCAGAGCCATACGGTGAACGTGCCGGTCGAGCGCCAGGCGCTGACGCGCACCGGCATCGCCGCCGCTTTCGAGGCCGCCTACCGTCGCGCCTATGGCCGCAGCCTGGACGGCATGCCGGTGCGCGTGCTGAACCTGCGCTATGCGCGCATCGGCATGCGGCCCAAGTTCGATCTGGCGGTGCTCGCGCCCACCGCCGGGGCGATGCCGGCCGTGCTGGGCACGCAGGCCGTCTACCACGGCGGGCAATGGTGGGACGCGGCGCGTTACGAACGGTTGGCGCTGCCCGTCGACGCGGAAGTGGCCGGCCCGGCCATCCTGGAACAGCCCGACACCACGATCTGGATCGAGCCCGGCTTCACCGGCCGCGTGGACCGCCTGGGCAATCTGCTGATCCGCCGCCAGCCATGACGCCTACACACGATGCCCGGCGCCCCTGCGGGGGCGGCGTCTTCCATCCCGGAACGGTCCGGCGATGAAACAGGAGCACACCATGTCCGACGCCCGATCCACCGCCTTGATCGTCATCGACCTGCAGAACGACTTCCTCGCGCCCGGCGGCGCCTATGATCGTGGCGGCGCCGTCTCGGCCGAGGCGCGCGCGCTGCCGCCCCGGGTGGCGCCGGTGGCGCGCGCCCTGAAGGCCGCCGGCGGCTTCGTCGCCGCCAGCCAGTTCACGCTGTGGCCCGACGCGGCCGGCGAACCCATGATCTCGCCACACCTGCGCCGGCTGCGGCCTTTCCTGCGGCGCGGCGATTTCGCAGCCGGCGGCCCGGGCCATGCCTGCGTGGCCGAGCTGGACGGCCTGGTCGACGTGGCCGTCTGGAAGGTTGCCTATTCGGCCTTCTTCAATACGCAGCTGGACTGGGTGCTGCGGCGCGCCGGCATCGAGCACGTGGCCATCTGCGGCATCGTGACCAACGGCGGCGTGGCCAGCACGGCGCGCGACGCGCACATGCGGGATTACCACGTCACCGTGCTGGCCGACGGCTGTGCCGCGCCGACGCCGGCGTTGCACGACGCCGCGCTGGCCGATCTGCGCAGTGTGGCGGACCTGCGCGCCTGCGAGGACTTCATCGCGGGAATCGTCCGATGAACGGACCGGACGCGCAGCCCGCGCCGGAACTGTCGTTGCCCGTGCTCATCATCGGCGGCGGCGCCTGCGGCCTGACCGCCGCCATCCGGCTGGCGCGGTCGGGCGTGGAATGCGTGGTGATCGAGCGTGACGCCGTGCCGGCCGGGTCCACCGCGCTGTCGTCCGGCTTCATTCCGGCGGCGGGTACGCGCGTGCAGCGCGCCGCCGGCGTGGCGGACAGCGTGGACGACTTCGCCGCCGACATCCTGGCCAAGACCGGCGGCGCCGCCGCCGCGCATCTGGTGCAAGCCTATGCCCGGGCCGCGCCGGCCGCCATCGACGCGCTGGAACAGGCCGGGTTGCGCTTCGAGCTGCTGGACGGCTTCCTGTACCCCGGTCATCGCGCCCGCCGCATGCACACGCTGCGCCAGCGCTCGGGCCAGGCGCTGATGGCCGCGCTGGGACAGGCGGCGGCGGACGCGGGCGCGCTGGTGCTGACGCGCACACTGGCGCGCGAGCTGCGGCATGACGGCCAGGGCCGGATCACGGCCGTGATCTGCGAACGACCGGACGGCACGCGTGAATCCATCGGCTGCGATGCGCTGATCCTGGCCTGTAACGGCTTCGGCGGCAACGCCGCCATGGTGCGCGAGCATCTGCCAGCCATGGCGGACGCGGTCTATGGCGGCCACGCCGGCAACGATGGCAGCGCGGTGCGCTGGGGGCGGGAGCTGGGCGCGGGCCTGGCCGACATGGGCGCCTATCAGGGCCACGGCTCCTGGGCCACGCCGCAGGGCGCGCTGGTGTCCTGGGCCGTGATCATGGATGGCGGCGTGCAGGTCAATCGGCTGGGCCGGCGCTTTCACGACGAGACCCAGGGCTATTCGGAAGCGGCCGTGCGCGTGCTGGCGCAGCCGGATGGCGTGGCCTGGAACGTGTTCGACGACCAGGCGCTGGCGCTGGTGCGCGACTTTCCCGATTTCCAGGCAGCGCGCGCGGCGGGAGCGCTGCGCAGCGCCGACGACGTGCCGGCGCTGGCCGCGCTGATCGGCTGCGATGCGCGGGCGCTGGCCGACACGCTGCGGTCGGTAGCCAGGGATGCGCGGGACGTCCACGGACGCCGTTTCACGCGCGCCTTGTCCGCGCCATATCACGCGGTCAAGGTCACCGGCGCGCTGTTCCATACCCAGGGCGGCCTCGACATCGACGCCCGCTGCCGCGTGCGGCGGGCGGACGGCGGCCTGTTCCCGAATCTGCTGGCGGCGGGCGGCGCGGCGCGCGGCGTGTCGGGCAACGATGTGGCGGGCTATCTGTCGGGCAACGGCCTGCTCAGCGCCATCGCGGGCGGCCATATCGCCGCGGCGACGGCCGCCGGGATCGCGGGCACGGCGCTGGCCGATGAGCCGACTCCGTAGCGTCGCGCGGCCACAGGCATGCGCATGACTTTCATACAGGCATCCACGTTCATGGAGGCATCCAGGCATGAACACCTTGAGTAAGCAGCTGGCCCAGGGCCCGGTCCTCGCGCCGGGCGTGTACGACGCCTTGTCGGCGCTGGCCGCCGAGCAGGCCGGTTTCCAGGCCCTGTACCTGTCCGGCGCGTCCATCGCCTATACGCGGCTGGGCCGTTCCGACGTGGGCCTGACCACGTACAGCGAGGTCGAGGACACGCTGGCGCGCATCGCCGAACGGGTCCGGGCGCGCATCATCGTCGACGCCGACACCGGTTTCGGCAATGCACTGAACGTGCAGCGCACCGTGCGCGGCCTGGAGCGGGCCGGCGCGGCCATGATCCAGCTGGAGGACCAGACCTTTCCCAAGCGCTGCGGCCACCTGGACGGCAAGTCCGTGGTGCCGGCCGCCGAGATGTGCGGCAAGCTGCGCGCCGCCGTGGACGCGCGCCAATCACGCGAGACTCTGATCCTGGCGCGTACCGACGCGCTGGCCTCGGAAGGGCTGGACGCGGCGCTGGAACGGGCCGAGCGCTATCTGGAAGCCGGCGCGGACGCCTTGTTCATCGAGGCCCTGCGCAGCGGCGAGCAGATGCGGGCGGCCTGCGGACGCTTCGCCGGCCGCGCGCCGCTGCTGGCCAACATGGTCGAGGGCGGCAAGACGCCGGTGCAGGGCGCGCAGGAGCTGGCCGCGCTGGGATTCGGCATCGTCATCTTTCCGGGTGGCACGGCGCGCGCGGTGGCCCACACGCTGGCGGGCTACTACGGCAGCCTGCGCCAGCACGGCAGCACGACGCCCTGGCGCGACCGCATGCTGGACTTCGACGGCCTGAACGCGATGATCGGCACGCCGGAACTGCTGGCGGCGGGCAAGCGCTACGAGGCTTGAGCGGCCGCGCGCGCGGCGGTTGCGGGCCGGCCGCGCTCAGGCTGGCGCGGCGCAAGGGCGGGTCGGGCGTCTGGTTTAGAATCCCCTGGTTTCCCTGTCCGCCCGCATCGTCGCGCGCGGTTTGACGGCCATGCGCGCAGACACCAGCAACTACCGCGATCTCTTCCTCGACAACGTGCCCATGATGGACGCCCGCGCGCCCGTCGAGTTCGCCAAGGGCGCGTTTCCCGGCGTGGTGAATCTGCCGCTGATGACCGACGAAGAGCGCGAGCTGGTCGGCATCTGCTACAAGCAGCGTGGCCAGCAGGCCGCCATCGAGCTGGGGCACCGGCTGGTCGGCGGCGCCGTCAAGGCGGCCCGTCTCGACGCCTGGGCCGCGTTCGCGAAGGCGCATCCGGACGGCTACCTGTATTGCTTCCGGGGCGGCCTGCGTTCGCAGATCGTGCAGCAATGGCTGCGCGACGAGGCCGGCATCGCCTATCCGCGCGTGACCGGCGGCTACAAGGCCATGCGCGGCTTCCTGCTGGATACGCTGGACCGGGCCATCGCCGAATGCGATTTCCTGGTGCTGGGCGGCATGACCGGCACCGGCAAGACCGAGGTGCTGCGCCGGCTGGACGATGCGCTGGACCTGGAAGGGCACGCCAATCATCGCGGCTCCAGCTTCGGCAAGCGCGTGAGCGGCCAGCCCACGCAGATCAATTTCGACAATGCGCTGGCGATCGACATCCTGAGAAAACGCGCCGCCGGACACGCGCGCTTCGTGGTCGAGGACGAAGGCCAGGCCGTGGGCAGCTGCAGCCTGCCGCCCGCGCTGTACCAGGGCATGCAGCGCCATGGCCTGGTGTGGCTGGAGGACAGCCTGGAGAATCGCAAGCAGCGCATCCTGCGCGACTACGTGATCGACCTGGGCGCCGAGTTCGTGGCGGCCCACGGCGCCGAGCAGGGCCAGGCCCTGTTCGCGCAACGCCTGCGCCAGAGCCTGGACAACATCGCCAGGCGACTGGGCGGCGAGCGCCACAAGCGCCTGGCGGCCATCATGGACGAGGCGCTGCGCGGCCAGGCGCTGGGCCTGGGCGTGGCTGGTCACCTGGGCTGGATCGAGGGCCTGCTGTCGGAATACTACGATCCCATGTATGTCTACCAGCGCCAGCAGAAGGCCTCGCGCATCGTGTTCGCGGGGGACCAGGCGGCGGTGACGCAGTACCTGGCGCAACAGGCCGCGGCGCCGGCACGGCGATGACGCGCCGCCGCATCCGGGCAGGCCGGCGTCCCGGGCCCGGGATCAGGCGGCGTGGTCCGACGAACGCACCAGCAGCACGGGAACGGGCGCGCTGCGCAGGATGTTCTCGGCGCTGCTGCCCAGCACCAGGCGGCTGACGCCTCGCCGGCCGTGCGTGCCGATCACGATGAGATCGGCCTTCCACATTTCGGCTTCGGCGATGACGCGCTGCTGCACCGTTTTCTCCAGGTTTTCATAAAGCACGCTGTCCACGGTGACGCCGTGCTCGCGCGCCGTGTCGGCGGCGTGCTGGAGGATCGCCGCGCCGTCCTTGCGCAGCAGGTCCAGCAGCTCGCCGGCATAGTAGCCATAGCTGTCTATGCCCAGGGCGAACGAGAGTTCGTCGATCACATGGATCAGACGCAGCTCGCCATGCGTGAGCCGGGCCAGGCGGATGGCTTCCTGCAGGCCGCGGTCGGACGTGGGGCTGCCGTCGACGGGTACGAGAATGCGTTGGTACATGCGTGTGCTCCAGGAGACGGGGATTGCTTTACGGTAGTTCGGCGGGCGCGGGCCATGTTGACGGCCGTCAATAAATCGCGGTCCGGACGCCGCCATCGGAGTCGCCCGCATAACCGATAGCCGCGGGGGCCGCCTCGGGGGGACAATGGGAATCCCGGCGACGCCGCCGGCACCTCGTCATCGCGGGCACATGAACATGCAGAGTCCACTTCCATTCGCCGTCGCGCTGGGCATCGGCCTGCTGATCGGCGTGGAGCGCGAGCGGCGCAAGCGGACAGGATTGTCGCGCCCGGCCGCGGGCATACGCAGTTTCGCGCTGGCCTCGCTGCTGGGCGCGGTCTCCGTGCACCTGGGCGGGCCGGTGCTGCTGGGGCTGGCGGAGGTGGGGTTGGCCCTGCTGCTGCTGACCCGGGCGCCGGACGCGGGCCAGGGCATGGCCACGCGGGCCGCCTTGCTGCTGACGCTGGCGCTGGGCGGACTCTGCCTGCACGACCCGGCGCTGGCCTCCGGCCTGGCCGTCGCGGTCGCGATCCTGCTGGCGGCGCGATCCCGCCTGCACCGCTTCGTGCGCACGGTGCTGAGCCGCAACGAGCTGGTCGACGCGCTGATCCTGGCCGCGGGCGCGCTGGTCGTGCTGCCCCTGTTGCCAGACACGTACCTGGGGCCGTTCGACGCGCTGAATCCGCGCACCCTGTGGAAGTTCACGCTGCTGGTCATGACGATCAGCGCGGGTGGCCATGTGGCGCTGCGGCTGTTCGGGCCGCGCATCGGACTGCCGCTGGCCGGTTTCGCGTCCGGCTTCATTTCCAGCACGCTCACCGTCGGCACCATGGGCCAGCGCGTCGCCGCCGAGCCCCTGCTGATGGGGCCGGCGGTGGCGGGCGCGGTCCTGTCGTCGGTGTCCACGCTGGTGCTGATGGCCACCGTGCTGGCGGCGATCAGTCCCGCGGCCTTGCAGGCCCTGGCGCTGCCGCTGGCGTGCAGCGGGGCGGCCGCGCTGGCCTATGCCTTGCTGCTGCTGTTCAAGGCGATGCGGCAGAAGACGACCGCGCCGATCCAGGCCGGACGGCCCTTCACCTTGCAGGCGGCGCTGACGCTGGCGCTGGTGGCGGCGGCGGCCCTGATCGCGGCGGCGGCGCTGGACGCCTGGCTGGGGCCGCGCGGGATCACGGTGGCGGCGGTGCTGGGCGGCCTGGTCGACACGCACGCGGCGGCGGCGTCGGTGGCCGCGCTGGCGGCGGCGGACAGGATCGACCCGGCGCAGACGGTGGTGCCGGTGCTGGCGGCGCTGTCGGCCAACGCGGCGAGCAAGGCGGTGTACGCGGTGATCAGCGGCGGCCGCCGCTACGCGGTCCAGGTGATTCCCGGGCTGTTGCTGATGATCGCCGCCGCCTGGGCGGGCTACGCGGCGGTTTGAGCGTGACGGTCGGCGCCGGCCACGGCGCCTGGGGTGGCCTGGGCCAGGAAGCGGGCGGCGCCTTCGGCGATTTCCGCCATCCGTTCCTGCCAGGGGTTCTGGCCGCTGATCAGGGCGGCCGAGGCCGAGCTGGATATGTCGCGGGTCATTTTTTCCAGGTCGCGGAAATAGGCCAGTTCGCGTTCCATCAGGTCCGTCATGAGCTGCTGCTGCACGGCCAGCAGGGCCGTCATCGAGCCGGCCCCGTCGATATCGGCGGCGGCCTTCTGGGCGAAGGCCTGCATTTCCTTGTCGGTCTTGAGCTGCAGCGTGCGCAACTGCCGTAGCGCTTCGTAGTAGCTCGAGGCGTTGGCCACGAGGCTGTTGAGCGCGTACTTGTACAGGGCTGCGTAGGGGGTGTATTCGACTTGCATGGCGATGTCCTCTGGAGCGGGGGCAGGGCCGGCGTCGCGATGGCGGCGCCGGCTCGTCGATCCCAGCTTAGGATTTCCCAGCCGGCGGATGTTGACCAAACTCAACTAGCGGGTTCCACGCGGGGCGGTTCCCCTGGCTCAGCCGCTGCTCATGCGGCGCAGCGCGTCGATGTCGGGCAGTTTCAGGTGGCGCTTGCTGACCTGCAGCAGGGAGGCGGCCTGCAGCCGCGAGAACACCCGGCTCACCGTCTCGATCTCCATGCCCAGGTAGTTGGCGATGTCCTCGCGCGTCATTTTCAGGATGAACTCGCGCGCGGAATAGCCATGCGCGGCCATCTGCTCGGAGGTCTCGACCAGGAAGCTGGCGATGCGCTCGTCGGTGCTCATGCGGCCCAGCGTCAGCAACAGTCGCTGGCAATGGTTGATGTCGTGCGCGATCAGGCGGTGGAACTGGCGCGCGGCCAGCGGGTCCAGTCCGCAGTTGGCGACCAGCTGGGCATAGGGCAGGGCGCATAGCAGGGAATCTTCCAGCGCGATGGCGTCGCAGGCATGGAAGCCGCTTTCGATGGCGTCGAGCCCGAGCAGGGCGCCAGAGGCCGGAAACGCGGTGATCTGTTCCAGCCCGGCGTGATTGGTGACGCGGATCTTCAGGGAGCCGGCGCGCAACTGATACAGATACTGCAGGGCGTCGCCGGCGCGAAACAGGGCCTCGCCGCGCCGCAGCAGGCGCCGGCCGCGCTCGCCCTGCGCCATGGCGGGCTCGGCGCAGGCCGGATGGCAGACGCGCGCCATGGGACAGGATTCGCACTCGTGGCGTCCCAGCGGGGCGCCCGTGGGCGCGGCGATCGGCAGGGCGGATGTGGGCATGTCCATGGTGGCATCTCTCCGGGGCGCGCAGGCCGCTGAGCCTGTCGGGGCATGGAAAAAGTATGCGCGTTGCGCGGGGCCGGCGCTATCGGCGCTTGGCGCTGGTTTTCGGGGAAACCGGCCTACGCCTGTAGGAAAAGTCCTACATGGCGCCAGCGTCCGCGCGGTTCAGTTCCCGGCGTCGTCGTCCGCATCGATCAGGCGATGCTTGAGCGCGTAGCGGATCAGGTCGGCCTGGTTGCGCAGGCGCATCTTGACGAGGATCCTGCTCTTGTAGGTGCTGATCGTCTTGACGCTCAGGCACAGCAGCTTGCCGATGTCGGCGTTTTTCAGCCCGCGGGCCAGGTGCCGGAACACGGCGGATTCGCGGTCGGACAGCAGCAGATGCGGCTCGGCGTTGCTGTCTCCGTGCCGTTCGAAGGCGATGCTCTCGGCGATCGAGGGGCTCAGGTAACGGCCGCCGGCCGCTACCTTGCGCACGGCCTGCTCCAGCTGCGCGGCCGCGCAGTCCTTGGTCAGGTAGCCGGCGGCGCCGGCCTTGATGGCCTGCACGGCGTATTGCTGTTCGCCGTGCATGGTCAGCACCAGGATCGGCACCGCGGGATGGTCGCGCCGGATCTGGCGGATCAGGTCCACGCCGTCGCGGCCCGGCATCGACATGTCCAGCACCAGCAGGTCCCAGGGGCGCTGGGCCAGCAGGCGCAGCGCCTCGCCGCCGTTGCTGGCCTGGCCCTGCACCGCGATGCCGCCGGCCCGCTCCAGCAGTCGGCACAGGCCTTCACGCACCAGCGTGTGGTCGTCCGCCAGCAGGACCGCGATCATGTGTCCTCCCAGGGTGGCAGGGCCGGCTGTGGCGGTTGCGCCGGCAAGGCCGCCTTCAGGCGGAAGCCGCCATTGCGCGGCGTGCTGATGCTGACATCGCCATGCAGCAGCCTGACCCGTTCCCGGATGCCCTGCAGGCCCAGCGCGTGCGGCAGCTTGCGGGCCAGGCTGGCCGGCGTGGCGCCTACGCCGTTGTCCTGCACCACCAGCGTGCACAGCGTGGCGCTGCAGGACAGCCGCACCCGCACCTTCGTGGCCTGCGCGTGCTTGGCGATATTGGTCAGCGCTTCCTGGACCGTGCGGAACAGGGCGGTCGCCACCAGCTTGGACGGTTCGCCCTGGTCGACCTCGATCTGGGCGTCGGTGTCGATGCCGTAGCGCGAGACGAAGTTCGACACCAGCCATTCCACCGCCGCCGCCAGTCCGAGATCGTCGAGCATGATGGGCCGCAGGTCGGCGGCGATGCGCCGCAACGAGGTGAAGGTCAGGCCGGTCAGGTGACGGATGGCTTCCACCCGGCCGCGCAGTTCGGCGTCGTCGGGAGGCAGCCGGGTTTCCAGCTCGGCCAGTTCCATGGTCAGGGCGGTCAGGCTCTGGCCCAGGTCGTCGTGCAGTTCCCGGGCGATGTGCTTTTTTTCCTGCTCGCGCACATGCAGCAGGGCGTTGGACAGGCGAGTCAGCTCGTCGCGCGAGGCCAGCAGCGCCTGGGAAACCCGCTCGCGTTCAGTGATGTCGCGCAGGAAGATGGAGAGGAACACGCCCGCCGCGCTGTGCGTCTGCGAGATCGACGCTTCCATGGGAAATTCTTCCCCGTTGGCGCGCAGGCCCCACAGCGGGGAGCCCAACCCCATTTTCCGCTCGGACACGCCCGTTTCGCGGAAGCGGTCGACGTGCCGGGCGTGGATGTCGCGAAAGCGCGCCGGGATCAGGATGTCGAGACTGGCGCCGATGGCGCGGTCCGCCTTGCAGAGAAAAACGCGCTCCGCCGCGGAGTTGAACATCACGATGCGCTGCTGCGCGTCGACCGTGATGATGGGTTCCGTGGCGGACTGGATGATGTCGAGAAGCGGTGGCGCGTTGGCCATAGGCTTCATGGGCGGAGATCGGGATGTGCGGGCGCCGGCCCGGCGCGGGTATTGAAGGATTGCAGCACATCCGCGCGGGCCGCGCCACAGGCGCGATGCATTGCGCCAAACGGCCGACTTGCCCGCGTCCCTGTTTTCGTGCGCGCGGACGGCCTGTCCGGGGCCGCCGCGCTCAGTCGACCGCCGGCAAGACCGGATCCGCCCAGTCGCTGGCCTGGCCGGCCGTCAGGATCTGCCGCTTGAAGCGGCACAAGGCCGCGTCGCTTTCGCCGGCCAGCACATCGTATTGCTTGAGCAGCAGGATGGAACGGGGCCTGGCGCCGGTCACGGTGGCGATATCGTCCACCGCGCGAAATCCGCCATAGCCCGACATCACGCAGATGACCGAGTAGGCGGGCATCAGCGGCCGCTCGGTGTCCAGGAAGGCCCGCATGGGCGCGGCCAGCGAGCGCAGCCACACCGGCGTGATCAGGACGACGTGGTCGTAGGAGTCCAGGGACGGCCCGGCATAGCGGAAGGCCGGCTTGCGCTTGAACACGCTGTCCACAATGCAGCGCAGGTCGCCGTACAGCCCGATCCTGGGCGCGGCGTCGCGCACTTCGTGTACCGGCCAGCGGGTCAGCTCCGCCAGGCGGTCGGCCACGGCGCGGCCGGTGCCGCTGCGGGAATAGAAAACGATGCCGATGCGGTTCATAGGGCCTCCGAGCGGGCGGGGTGGTCCTGGCCTTCCTGGGCCAGCAGCGCGCGCAGGATGTCGCGGCGGCTGACCACGCCCACCAGCCGGCCTTCGCGCGTGACCGGAACGCGCTTGATGGCATGCTTGAGCAGCAGGTCGGCGATGCGCGCCAGCGGCGCCGACTCGTCCACCGTGATGACGGGACTGCTCATCACGGACGCGGCGGCGCGTTCGCCCAGCTGCAGGCTGTGCAGGAACTCCAGGTTCAGCGCCTCTCCCTCGGCCAGCTGGGCCAGCCAATGGTCCAGCTTTTTCTGGTGCACGCTGTCCTGGCGTCGCACCAGATCGCCTTCGCTGACCAGCCCGATGAGCGTGCCGTCGTCGCCGATCACCATGACGGCGCTGATGTCCAGGTCCACCATGGCCCGCATGATCTGGGAGACGGGCGTCCGGGCGCTGACGCAATATGGTTGCTTGGTCATGAGTTCGCTCGCTAGCATGCTTGTTCTCCCGGGGGAAGGGGGCGTACGCTGTGTGCACGCGCCGGTTGTTTCCATGTTGATCCCGCCGGATCCGCGCATCTTGATCTAGGTCAAGCGCCGGTTCGCCCGGCCCGCCGCGCGCGGCCTGCGCATGCGAAGCTGGAAGCCGCTCAAAGGAGGATCCATGCCCATCTCTCCGACCCTGCGTTTCCTGGGCGCCGCCGGCACGGTGACCGGCTCGCGTCACCTGCTGGAAGCCGGCGGACGCCGCATCCTGCTCGATTGCGGCCTGTTCCAGGGCGTGAAGCCGCTGCGGCTGCGCAACTGGGCGCCGTTTCCCGTGCCGCCGGCGGATATCGACGCGGTGGTGTTGTCGCACGCGCACCTGGACCATTCCGGCTACCTGCCCAGGCTGGTGCGGGATGGATTTCGGGGACCGATCCTTTGCTCGCCCGCCACGCTGGACCTGTGCCGCCTGCTGTTGCTGGATAGCGCCCATCTGCAGGAAGCTGACGCCGACTACCTGAACCGGCACGGACTGTCCCGTCACCAGCCGGCGCTGCCGCTCTACACCGTCGCCGACGCGCAGCGCGCGATCGCGGCCTTGCGGCCGGTCGACTTCGACACGGCCACGGACCTGCCGGGCGGTTGCGGCTTCCAGCTGACCCCGGCCGGCCATATCCTGGGCGCCGCCATCGTCCAGATCCGCCATCCCGGCGGACGCCTGGTGTTTTCCGGCGACCTGGGCCGCTACGGCGATCCGTTGATGCCGCCGCCTGGCGGGGTGGCGCAAGCCGATCATCTGATCGTCGAGTCTACCTATGGCAACCGCAAGCACAGCGCGGAGCAGGCGGCCGACGCGTTGGAAGCCGTCATCACGCGCACGGTCAGGCGCGGCGGCACCGTGGTGATACCCGCGTTCGCGGTGGGGCGCGCGCAAGCGCTGCTCTACTACATCTGGCAACTCAAGCAGGCGGGGCGCATCGCCCGCGACCTGCCGGTGTTCCTGGACAGCCCGATGGCCAGCGGCGCCGTCGATGTCTATCTTCGGCACGCCGGCGACCAACGCCTGTCGGCGGCCGACGCGCGGGCGGCGTTCGGCGTGGCGACCTATGTGACCGAGGTGGAACAGTCCAAGGCGCTGGACAGCTCGCCCATGCCCAAGATCATCGTGTCGGCCAGCGGCATGGCCACCGGCGGGCGCGTGATCCATCATCTGAAGCACTACCTGCCCGATCCGCGCAGCACGGTGCTGTTCGCCGGTTTCCAGGCCGAGGGCACGCGCGGCGCGGCGATGCTGGACGGCGCCGCCACGGTCAAGATCCATGGCGGCTATGTGCCCGTGCGCGCCGAGATCGACAGCCTGCCGATGCTGTCGGCGCACGCGGATGCCGACGAGATCCTGCGCTGGCTGCGCGGGTTCGAGCGCGCGCCCCGGGAAACCTTCATCGTGCATGGCGAGCCCGGCGCCGCCGACGCGCTGCGCCTGCGCATCAAGGACGAGCTGGGCTGGCGCTGCCGGGCGGTGGAGCAGAACGACGTGGCGGAGCTGGGCTGACCGGCGGGGCCGCGCTACCAGCGCGCCGCCGCCTCGGTCAATCGTTCCAGGCAGTAGCGCGCGCGCTCGGACAGCGGTCCCTTGGCGCGCGCGGCGTACATGGCGAAAGACGGCGGACGCCGGGCCTGCGGCGCGGCGACCAGCTGCCCGGCCCGCAAGGCGTCGCGGCACAGGCATTCGGGCGCCACTGCCAGTCCGGCGCCGGCGCGGGCCGCGTCCAGCGCGGTCTGATAGTCGGGCAGGACCAGCGCCGGCGCTTCGGGATCGCGCGCGTAGACCTGCTTCCAGTAGGGCGTCAGCGGCGCGGCGGGGCCTTGCTGGTCGATCAGCGGCAGGCCCCGGGGCGCGGCGCTTTTCGGCAGCCTGCCGCTCCACTGCGGCGCGCACACCAGCCGTTGCGGGCACTCATGCAGCAGCTGGTATTCCACGCCCTTGTGCGGAATCCGCGCCGGCGTCACCGCCACGTCGATCACGCGCTCGGCCAGCGCCGACAGCAGGGCGGGCGGCGGCATGGCGCGCAGGTCCACGCGCAGGCCACGCCGATGCAGGCCGGCCAACGCCGGCAGCAGCAGCGCGATGAAGCCGCTGGTGGCGCCGACATGCGCGACGCCGGCCAGCGCGCCGCCTGCGCCCCGCGAGTCCAGCATGCCCTCCAGCGCGTCCAGGTGCGGTCCGGCTTGCCGCTCCAGTTCGACCGCCGCCGGCGTGGGCGCCAGCCCGCGAGGCAGCCGGGTGAACAGCGTCGCGCCCAGGCGCGCCTCCAGCAGCTTCACATGGCGCGACACGGCGGGTTGGGTCAGCGACAGCGCGGACGCGGCGCGCGAGATCGAGCTGTGCCGGTAGACGCTGACGAAGCTGCGCAGATAGAGCAGATATGACATAAATAAATTTATGGATCAGCGAAAAAACGATGAATTGAGTATAGCCATGGCGGCTTCTACGCTGCGTCTTTCCCTACACCGGAGCGCAGGCCATGACGACCCTTCCATCCACGATCACCCTCTATCCCGACCTGCGCGGCAAGGTCGCGCTGGTGACCGGCGGCTCGCGCGGCATCGGCGCGGCGACGTGCCGGGCCCTGGCCGCCAGCGGCGCGAAAGTGGCCGTCAACGGTCGCGACGAGGCGGCGATCCAGGCCGTGGTCGCCTCGATCCGGGACGCCGGCGGCCAGGCCATGGCGGCGCCCGCCGATTGCGCCAACCTGGCGGACACGCGACGCATGGCCGGGGAACTGCGCCAGGCCTGGGGCGAGCCGGACCTGCTGGCGGCCTTCGCCGGCGGCGGCACGGGCCGGCCGCAGCCGCTGGGCGAGATCAGCGAGCAGGACTGGCGCTCCAGCCTCGACAACAACCTGACGTCCACGTTCTTCACGCTGCAATGCTTCCTGCCGGGCATGATGGCGCGCGGCGCGGGCAGCGCGGTGACGATGGCCTCGGCCGGCGGCCGCGTGGCCTCGGGCGCGCCGGCCGGCTACGGCGCGGCCAAGGCTGGGGTCATCATGCTGACGCGGCATGCCGCCGTGGAAGCGGGGCCGGCGGGCGTGCGGGTCAATTGCCTGTCGCCGTCGGCGGTGCTGACCGAGCGGACCGCCTTGCGCATGCCGGATGCGCAGCGCCGCGCCATGCTGCCGGCGTTTCCGCTGGGGCGCCTGGGGGAGACGGATGATGTGGCGGCGGCGGCCTTGTTCCTGCTGTCGTCGGCGTCGGGGTGGATCACCGGGGTGACGCTGGATGTGGCGGGGG
>NZ_JCBANH010000120.1:0-18491 GCF_059760925.1 Achromobacter sp. 1011791174 | reverse complement strand
CCCCCGCGCCCGGCCGACAGCGGCGCGGACCGGCCGGATTCATCCCATACGGTGTGCATGTCCATGGCCTCAGAACCTGGCGTTGATCTCGAACTGCATGGTGTCGATGGCCAGCGGCGCGCCGTAGACTTCCTTGGTGCTCATCCAGCGCAACACGCCATAGACGTTCTTGTCGAAGGCGTAGCTGCCGCCGATGTAGTAGCCGCGCGCGTTGGTGCCGCCCTGGTGGAACGACGAATCGTTGAAGCCGTCGGGCAAGGCATCCGGCTGGATGTACTTGTAGCCGACGAAGGCCAGCCAGTCGCCCTTCTCCTTCAGGTCGAACGAACGGCCCAGCGTGGCCTGCAGCATCCAGGCGTTCGGACCGCTCTGCACTTCGCCGTTCTCGTTGAAGTTGTTGACCAGATGACCCTGCGAGCGGCTCCAGATCTTGCCCTTGCTGTAGGCCAGGTTGCGGATGTAGTTGCCGTTCAGGCGCAGGCCCAGGCCGTCGAACACGCGCGTGTCCCAGCGCAGGTTCACGTCCAGCAGGTCGAACTTGGACGCCAGGCCCACGAACTGCGGCTGCGGCGTGGCGCCGGGGTTGGCCGGATTGGCCATGATGTCGCGCAGCAGGAACAGCGTGTTGCCCTTCTGCATGAAGGCCGGACGCGACCAGTCGGTGTCGCAGTTCTGGTCGCCGTTCCACGGCGAGCAGGGGCTGGAGCGCTTGCCCGCGATATTGTCGAAGTGGTAGTAGGCCAGCGAGCCGCGCAGCGTGTTCCTGTTGTTGACCTTCCACTCGGCGCCGGCCTGGGCGGCCAGCAGCCACTTGTCCTCGCTCTTGCCTTCCTTGAAGGACGACGAGTTCCAGCCGTTGGCGCTGTACTCGGTGGAGAAGGCGCCCAGCGTGCCGAACAGCGTCACGTCGCGGCCCTGCAGCGGGTGCTTGAAGATCGCGGCCACGCCGTCGAAGTTCAGGTCGTTCGAGAACAGCATGTCGGTGGAATCGAACGGATTGCCGATGCGTCCGCCGGTGACGGTGGCCCACTTGGTCGGACGGTAGGTCAGGTAGGCCTGGTCCAGCCAGATGTCCTTCTTGGACATGCCGCCGCCCAGCGTCTGCGAGGTCGACACCGGGCTGTCGTCGCTGCCCGTGGCCAGGCGGATGCCGGCGGTCCAGGACTCGGACAGCTCGGCGCGCACGCCCAGGCGGGCGCGCACGCGCAGTTGGTTGCGGCGGTCTTCGCGCGTGTTCAGCATCGGCGGGTAGCTGTTGCCGCCTTGCGGATTGACGTCGTACGGCCCCTTGGCGTTCAAGCGCGCGAAATCGGTGATTTCGTTGCTGTTGCTGCCCGAGTACAGGCGCGACTCGTCGCGCACGCGCACATCGCCCTCGACCGTGATGCGCGAAACCCAGTCGGGGAAGGTGTTCGGCTGGGCCCAGTTCTCTTCCTTGGCCTGGGTCATCACTTCGGCCTTGACCTCGTCGCGGATCTGGTCGCGCACGGTCTGCGGGATGTACGGCACGCGCACGTCGCCGGCCTGCGCCACGGCGGCGCCACGGTCATTGCCGGTCGCGCGCGCGCTCTTGGCCTCGGCCTCGGCCTGCGCCACCAGTGCGTCGGCCTGGTCCTGCTTGATCACGCCCTGCTGCACCAGCAGGCGGATCAGGTTGACGGTCGCGTTCTCGGACGGGGCCGGCGCGGCCTGCGCCGGCAGCGCCACGGCGCCCGCGGCGGCCAGGGCCAGCGCGGCGGCCAGTCGGTTGAGTTGGAACTTCATTGTCTTGACACTCCAGGGATCTGTTCGGTTCGTGATTTCAGGAGGGACGGCGGCCGGTCAGCGAGGCGCGGATGGGCATGCTGACCGAGGCCGGCGGACGTTCGTCCAGCGCAGGCACCGCGCGCAAGGCCGCCACCACGCGGGCGTCGACGTCCGCATCGCCGCTGGACTTGGTGAGCTCGACGCGCGTGACCTGCCCGCTCGCCGTCAGCCAGATGTTGGCCTGCAGGCGGAAGGTCAGGTTGCGGGTGCGCTCGTCCTCGCGCAGGATCTTCTGCAGCGCGTAGGCGAGGTACTGGCTGTACGTGGCGTTGCCGGCGCGGCCGCCGCCGCCGCCCGACATGCCCTTGCCCTGGCCGGCGCCGATGTTGAAGGCGTCGTTGCCGGCCTGCGCGTCGCCATCGATCTGCATCGGGTTGGCGAGGTCGTCGGCCGGCCGAGGCGGCGCCTCGTCCTGCGGCTTGGGCGGCTCGGGCGTGGGCACGGGCTCAGGCTCGGGCACGGGCTGCTGCTCTTCCTTGGGCTGCTCGGGCTCCGGCGGTTTCTCGGGCTCGGGCGGCGGCGGAGGAGGCGGCGGCAGCGGAATGATGGCCGACACCTTCGGCGGCTCGCGCCGCACGCCGGACATGTCATTGGCCCAGCGCCACAGCAGATAGGCCGCGGCGGCCAGCGCCACGGCCACCGCCGCCAGCTTCAGCCAGCGCAGCGCCGGACGCCGCGCGCGCGGGGAATCGGATTCAGGAAACGACATGACGTTTGCCTCGGCCCCTATTGCGGCTTGCCGGTGACCAGGCCGACCTGGGCGAGTTCCAGGCGGCGCAGCAGATCCAGCACTTCCACGACCTTCTGGTACTGCACGGCGGCGTCGCCGCGCACGATGACCGGGAAGTCGGGATTGAGCGCTTTCTCGGTGCGCAGCCTGTCCTCCAGCTCGGGCAGGGTGACGGGATAGGCGTCCAGGAAGACCTGGCCGGCATCGTTGACGGAGATCGCCTTGGTCTTGGGCTGCGACAGGGCCATCGAAGAGCTGGCCTTGGGCAGGTTGACCTTGATGCCGGCGATCTGCGCGGTGGCGGTCAGGATGAACATGACCAGCACCACCATCAGCACGTCGACCAGCGGCGTGATGTTGATGCCGTCGACGGGCGCGTCGTCGTCATCATCCTGGGCGGCGGATACGGAAGCCATGGGATCTCCTTATGCTTCGGCGGCGGCGGGCTGCGCGTCGCGGACCGCGGGGCGGCCGGCAGCGCGCGGCGCGGGATGGTGGGCGGCTTCCTGCTCCTGCGTCTCGCCATGCACTTCGGCCAGGCGCGTGACGAACTCGTCGACGAACACGCGCATATCGGCGCTGACTTCCTTGTTGCGCGAGACCAGGCGGTTGTAGCCAAACAGGGCCGGGATGGCGACGAACAGGCCCATGGCGGTGGCCAGCAGCGCGGCGGCCATGCCAGGCGCGATGGCGTTGATGTTCACGTCGCCGGCCATGGCCGTGCCCAGGAACACCACCATGATGCCCAGCACCGTGCCCAGCAGGCCGATGTACGGGCCGCCGGCGATGGCGTTGGACAGCGAGCCAAGCTTGGCGCCCAGCACCTGGTTTTCCTTGGTGCGCACGGCGTCCATCGAGGCGCGGATGGCTTCGATGGTGGCGGCCGAGATCGAGCTGGTGTCGGCGCCCTGCTCGCGGCGGGTGCGGATTTCATTGACCGCCACGCGGTACAGGCGCCACAGCGAGGCATGCTCCAGCGAGCGCGCCAGGTTGGCGTCGTCGGCCAGCAGTTCCAGGCGCTTGCCGACCTTGGCGAACGATTCGCGGAAGGCGTCGTTGGCACGGGCCACGCGGGCCACGTTGCGGCTCTTGCGAATCATGATGAACCAGGACTGCACCATCATCACGACCAGGATGGCGATGATGACCCAGGCGTCGATCGGCACGGCCTTGAGCAGGAAGCCCAGGCCGCCGAAACCGAAGCCGGACTGCTCTTCGTCGGTGCCATAGGCCACCAGGCGCGATTCGGCGCCCTGCGCGGTGGCGTCGGCCAGGATCAGCGCGGCGGGGCGGGCGATCTTGGACAGGCGCACTTCGTCGATGGCGCCCACGAACGGCGCATAGACCGGACGGGCGGGCGCGGCTTCGACCGGCGCCTGACCGTCGGCGGCGGGCGCGGCGGGGGCAGCCGGGGCGGCGGCCGGAGCCGGCACGTCACCGCCCAGGGCGGCGACGGTGTTCAGCGGCGGCAGGCTGGCGGCCAGCGACGACGAGACGCGGCCATTGACGTACAGGTTGACCTTGCTGCCGTCGGCCGTCACGGCCACGTGCTGCCAGGCTGCCGGGGCCAGGGGCTGGCCGGGCTGGCTGCGCTGGCCGTTGACCTCGACGAAGGGCACGCCTTGATTGATACCGACCAGCAGCGAATTGCCGGCGTCGCGGCGGGCATAGATCAGCTGCTCGCCTGCGGGTTGGTCGGCGCGCACCCAGGCGCTGAACGTGAAGGAACCGGCGGCCGGGATGGCCAGCGAGGGGCTCGCGGGCAGCATCAGCGGCGCCGTCGAAGTGGTAGACCAGCGTGTAGTTCGGGTCGAAGGTCAGCTGGCCGTTGGCCGAGGCCGGGGCCTTCTGGTTGCCGTAGTACATCCAGATGTCCTGGCGCTGGCCGTCGGCCAGCTCGGGCACGTCCACCCAGATCAGGGCGATGCCCAGCAGCGGATCGAAGGCTTCGAGCTGATGGTTCAGCACGGTCTGATCATCGGCCGCGACGAAACGGATGTCGGCGCCCTTCTCGCTGATGCCGTCGAAGGTGAAGTTGCCGGTGTGCAGGCGCACCAGCAGCGGCGAACGGCCGGCGGAGCCGCCCAGCGGCGCGCCTTGCGGCGTGGTGTCCACGGTGATCTGCTTGCGGTATTGCCAGTCGGCCTGCCACCAGGCGTTGGCGGCCGCCGGCGCTAGGCCGGCCAGCACGGTCAGTAGGAACATCAGTAAACGTTGCATGGTCAGGACTCCGGGAGGAATGCGGTTGCGTGCGCGCTCAGAAGCTGGCGCGCAAGTTGAAGTTCAGGCGGGGATCGTGTTTGCGGGTGTTGGGACCGTCCTTGAGCGGGTAGCCCCAGTCCAGCGAGCCGCTCAGCCAGTCCAGCACCTGCATGCGGGTGCCCAGGCCCACGCTGGCCAGCGAGTAGCTGGCGTCCTGCTCCGGCAGCGTTTCGCGCAGGCGCAGGGTGGCGGCGTCGGCGAAGGCGTAGAAGCGCCACTCGTTGACGTTGGGGCCCAGCCAGCGGGCCAGCGACGGCGTGCGCCACTCGACCGAGCCGAGCAAGCCGTCATCGCCGGTGCGCTCGGCGGCCAGGTAGCCGCGCACGCTGGTGGCGCCGCCGGCGGAGAACTGCTCGTTGGACACCAGGGCGCCGGACGAAATCTGGAAGGCGCCGCGCAGGCCCAGCTGCCAGTCGCCGAGCAGGTTGTGCGTGTGGGTGCCGTCGCCGCGCAGCAGCGCGAAGCTGGGGCTGGCGCGATAGCGTTTATCGTCGAATTCCTTCCAGCCGCTGCCGATGCCGAAGGACGAGCGCGTGGCGCCGACGATCGACAGGCCCACGCTGCTCTGCGAGGACTCGGAATAGCGGTAGCCGTTGTACGAGAACGTGAACGGCAGGTACTTCAGCGGGATGAGTTCTTCGTTGTTGCCGAAGCGCGTGGTTTCATCGAACTTCTTGTAGTCGATGCCCATCGTCAGCGAGTTGTACCACTCGCCCTGCGGCTCCATGCTGTAGGTCGCGCTGACGCCGAACGAGTGGCCCTTGCCCAGCACGTTGGTGCCGCCGATGGTGGCCACGTTGCTGTCGCTCTTGTAGCCGGAGAACTGCAGGCTCCAGCGGTTGGACAAAGGCATCGAGTACGAGCCGGACCAGACCTTGGCGTTGTCGGTCTGCTGCGGCGCGGTGAAGAAGGTCAGGCTGACGGAATGGCCCAGCTGCCACAGGTTGTCGTAGCCGATCGAGGCGGTGCTGCGCAGCTTCTTGGTGTCGGCGCTGTAGTCGTTGTTCAGGCCCACGCTGGCGTGCCAGGGGCTCTTGTCCTCGACCTTCAGGTCCACGTCCATGGTGCCCGGCATGCGGCCTTCCTTGACCAGCGGCACCACCTGGCGCGAGGCGCCCCGGTTCAGATTGGTCAGCTCGGCCTGGGCCCTGTTGAAGTTCGGCACCTCGCCTTCCTGCAGCGCGGGCACTTCGTCGCGGATGGTCAGCGGCGAATAGTGCTTGGCGCCGACCACGCGCACGCGGCCCACCTTGGTTTCCGATACCTGCAGGAAGACGATGCCGTCGGCCACCTGCTGCTCGGGCAGGTCCACGTACACCGACTGATAGCCGCGCTCCTGGTAGATGGTCTGCAGGGCCTCGCGCGCGGCCTCGATGTCGGACAGCGTGCGGTCCGGCCCCAGGTACGGATAGACCGCCTTCTCGATATCGCGCGCCTCCAGCACGGTGTTGCCGCGCACGATGTACTCGTTGACGTTGACGCGGCGCTGGTCGGCTGCCGCGGCGGCGGCATCGGCGGGCGCGGCGGCCTGCGCCCAGGCGGCGCCGGCCGCCAGCGTCAGGACGATCGCTCCCGCTGCGCGCAAGGCGCTGCCCTTACTCTCGAAATCATGCATAGCGATGCACTCAGTTCCTTTTATGAAAACCGGTCAGTGGCCGGCCGCTACCGTGCAGTGCGCTTGACAATCTCGTGACGGATTTCTGCCCGCATGTCCTCGTCCGCAGCTTCTGCTTGTTACTAGACGTACTGGCGAGCCCGGGACTGCGCGTTGTAAGAAAAATTTCACGTAACAGCGCCGGCGCCCCTGGGCAGGCCCGCCGGAACGGACCAGGGCCCGGAAATTTCCGGGCCCTGGTCCGTTTTTTGCTCCCCGCCGATGTGACACCGGCATGACAGGCGACAAGGTTTCAGCCGCCGCCATCACCTCGACAGTCTGGCGCGCTCCTGTTCCGTCAGGCCGCGCATCTCGCCCGGCTCCAGCGCGCCGGCTCCCAATATCTGCACCGCGCTGGCCGAGTCGTAGCGCGAGCCGGCGGGCGCCGCCGCGCGCGGCGACGGCGGCGTCGCGCCGGCGGCCGGTTCGTCGCCATAGCCCAGGATCTGCACGCTGATGACAGACGGCAGGTTCTGGCGCGACTGCTGCTGGGCGCGCTGCACCGATTCCTGCGCCGCGCCGGCCGCCGCCGAGGACGCCGCGCTGGCCGACGCCAGCGCGCCGGTGTTGACCGTCGCCGCCGCCGGAATGCCGTTGCTCTCGCCCTTGACCTGGATGTTGGCCGCGTTCACCACGTGCAGCGCCGCGATGTTGATGTTGCCCGACACCCGGATCCCCGCCTCGCCCGCGTCGATCGTGCCCAGCGGCGCATACAGGTCCACGTCGCCGGCCGGCACCTCCGCGATCGGCGCCAGCGTGGCGATGCCCGCGCCAGAACTCGGCGCGTTCGGCGACAGCGCCACGTTGCCGAACGCGTCATAGACCCGCCTCGGCGGCGTGTACACCACCGTGGTCTTGGCGCCCCGGCCGGCGTTGATGTCGCCCTCGGCAGACCACGCCAGGATGCCGCCGCCGAACGTCGTCATGATCCGGCTCTGCCCCAGCAGGATGCTGTCGCGCGCGTAGAGCTGGATGTCGCCGCTGCCCTGGGTCACGACGCCGGCGCTGGACGGCGGCGCCAGGCCCTCGACGCCGAAGACCTGCGCGCCGCCCGGCGTCAGCGCCTGGATGTCCCCGCCGGCGCGGGTCTGCACGCCCGCGCCGCCGTAGAGCGTGATGCCGCCGTCATAACGCAGGGGCGCGCCCTGCGCATCATGGTCGGGGAACAAGGCGGCGATGGCCTGGCGTCCGCGCAGATAGCTGCCCTCGCGCGCGGCCAGCTTGCCGTTGTATTCACGGCCGCTATTGCGCAGCTCGGCGAAATAGACCTGCCGGGCAAAGGCGCGCTGCTGTTCCGCCGGCAGCGCCGCGAAGTAGGCGCGCGCCTCGGCCGCGTCGCCGGCGTAGCCGTAGCGCTGGGTCAGCCACAGCAGCAGCTCGGCCTCGTAGGTCTTGAAGGGCAGGCCCTGATCGAGCAGCGGACGCGCCGGATCGGCGGTCTTGTCGCCGAGATAGCGCGCGAGGAAGCCCGCATAGTCCGCCCCTCGCGCGCCGGCGCCGGCCTGCAGCGCGACGGCGGCGCCGGCGCGCGTGTCGCCAGGCGCCACGGGCCCCAGGCTGACCACGCTGGCCTTGTCTTCCATCAACAGGTTGCGGCCGGCCGATATTTCCATCACGCCCGGACCCGCGACCATGAAGCTGCTGTGGAGAATGTCGCGGCCGGCCTGCACCAGCGACACATCCGAAAGGCTCGTATGCACGAACAGATTGCCGCTCGCCGTGCCCGCGTAGCCGCCGCCCGAGTTGCGGCTCAGATCGCCCGGCAAGGACATGTCCTGCGCGGGAGCCGTGCCGCTGTTGACGATATCGCGTCCGGCCAGCATGCGGACCGGCGCGGCGCCCACATACCAGACCTGACTGTCGCGCGTGGTGGCCGTATAGCTGTAGACAGCGCCGCTGCGCACGCCGACCAGATCCTGCCCGGCATAGATGCGCACCGGCTCGCGCGACGCGGACTGCGCCGCCACGCTGTCGACGCCGAAGGAGAACAGCGGCAGGCGCCGCGTCGTCGCGACGATGCCATCCACGGACTGGTTGCTGGAACGGATCCCGTTGAGCGCGACCCCGGCAAAAGCAGGCCGCTGCGGCGTCGCCAGCGCGCTCTCGGACGCGCCGGACGGCGTGATCGAATAGCCGCCGGCGTAAATCGAGCCGGACGCCAGCAATTCCAGCTGCCCCCGGTCCGACGGCATCAGCACGATGCCGTAGAGCGATGCATCGTAGCGATGCGACATCCCGGCGCGGGCCGACTGGCCGTAGTACATGCTGCCGCCCGCCGCCACGGCGCGCAGGATGGGCGGATAGATATAGCGTCCGTCCGTGGGCGAGATGTCCAGCCCCGTCGCGATGCCGCTGCCGTCGATTTCGGTCGCCGCGCTGCCTGGCGTGAGATTGCCGCCCGCCGAGTGCAGGTCAATGGCGCTGCGGCCGGTCCAGAGCGTGAACCATGAGATGCCGCCGCCCGGCGCCAGCAGGCCCGTCGCATCGAGATAGGGCCGGGTCGACAACGGCACCACGCGGCCGGGATCCACCACCGCGCCCAGCACCAGATCGCCGCGCGTATTCAGATTGACGGTGGCGTCGCCCGGCGCCAGCACCAGTCCGCCGGTGGCCGAGGCCATCGACGAAGACAAGGGATCCGGCGCGCGGGAATCGAGTGGATCGCGCGACAGCGAAGTGGCGCCATAGGACAGCGCGATGCCGCCGAGCGAGGCCGCGCTGAGCTGCACGTTGCCGCGCAGATTCGCCAATACGCCGTCCAGCGCATGGCGGTTCATGGCGCGGCTCTTCTTGTCTATGTCGTTGTAGCCGCGCGCCTCCAGGTCGGCGTTGTAGCCGCCGCCCACGCGAAAATCGATGTCGCCGCCGCCCGTCAGCACCAGCCGGCCGTCCGCCGTCATGCGGCCGCTGCCGCCCACCGCCACGGTCAGCCCCTGGCTGCGGCGCGCGCTTTCGGCCGTGTCCGCCTGCGCTTGCAGCGTGCCTGCATCGCCGCCGACCGAGATGGCGACGTTGCCGCCGCCCAGCGTGCCGAAACCGGTGAAGCCCACCAGATGGGGCAC
This sequence comes from Achromobacter sp. 1011791174, assembly GCF_059760925.1. Classification (NCBI taxonomy): domain Bacteria; kingdom Pseudomonadati; phylum Pseudomonadota; class Betaproteobacteria; order Burkholderiales; family Alcaligenaceae; genus Achromobacter; species Achromobacter sp. 1011791174. Next base: position 8,977 of record NZ_JCBANH010000120.1, on the reverse strand, counting down.
ATAGGCATTCACCGCCGACGAGCCATTATCGAAAGGCGGGCGCACATAGGTGCCGAAGTTGATGCCCCAGGCCACCGGCACCGCGGCGGGACCGGACGGCGCATCGCCGCCGCCCTGCCGCCACAGCCAGTTGGCGATGCTGGCGCTGGACAGCGCCTCGCGATTCTGGCTGCTCCAGGCCGGGGCGATCGACACGCCGTTGAGATTGCCGCCGGCCGTCACCGACAGATTGCCGCCGCGCTCCGGATACCAGACCCGCGCCAGGCTCGCGCCGCCGCCGTCGACGAATTTTTCGTAGTCGCCGCCCTCGCTGCCCAGCACGCTGCCCTGGCCCGGCACCACGCCGCGCGCCTGCCGGTAGGCAGGACCCATGTCCGCCGACTCGGTGCCCGCCGTGTAGACGCCGTAGGGCGACGCCAGCCGCACATCGCCCGCCGCGGCCACGTCCAGATCGCCCGTGCCCGTGCGCAGCACGCTGTAGTTCTGTCCCAGCACGCTCGCGGTCTTGGTGATCTCCAGCCGGATGTCGCAGAACGCCGGGTTGAGATCGCAGACGGCCAGCGCGCCCTTGGGCACGTCGGTCCCGGCAATGCGGTCCGGCTGGCTGTCCTGCGCGGCCTGCGACCACACCTTGACCTCGCGCTTGACCGCCACGGTCTCGCAGGCCTCCGGCAACCATTCGCACACGCCGAGAAAACCCTCGGGCACCTCGGTCCCTCGCGGGCCCATCCCCATCAACTCGCCCTCTTCCGTGATCATGATCTTGATGTTGTCCACGACGCGCGCGGCATAGTGCGTGTCGGCCAGCACCACATAGCCGGCGCGCGGGTCGACGCCGACGGCGCGTGGATCCGCGGCCCCCAGGTCGGCGCCGCCGACCAGCCGCAAGCCCCACGATTGCGAGCCCGCGGGCAGCATCGCCGCCAGCGCCCAGTTGCGTCCCTGCGTGCCGGCCTTGTCCGCGCGCAGCTCGACCATGCTCGCGCCGTCGGGCAACTTGACGTCGGTGCCGGACGGCAGGTGCGCGCCGCGCGGCAGGTTCAGCTTGCCGGCCAACACCAGCGGGGACGGCTTGCCGTCGTCCGTCAACGCGCGCGGCAGCGCCACGCCGGCGGGCCAGCGCAGCGGCGCCAGCGTCGCCGTCGCCGCGAGCACGCTGCCCGCGCCCAGGCGCGCGTCGGCCGGCAGCGTGACGCCCTGCGCCAGCAGCGCGCCGGCCGGATACAGCAGCGCGCCGTTGGCATCGTGCACGGCGGCTGCCAGGATGGTGCCAGCGGGCAGCGTCAGCGGCTGCGCCAGGGTGCCCGCCACCGGCAGCACGGTGCCCGCCGCGAACCGCGTCTGCGACAGGGGCAGTTCGAAGTTGAGCAAGGCCCCCGACGGGAAAGTCGTGCCTTGCGCCAGCGACACGCCGATATCGGGCACCACCAGGTCGCCGCGATATGGCTGCACGCCGGACAACAGCAGCCAGCCCGAGTCGTCGGGCGTGACGGGAGGCGGCGCGAAGCCGTCGTTGATGCTGCCGTTGATCTCCAGGTTGCCGCCGGCCCGGATCGCCAGGCTGCCCACTTCGCCGGATCCATAGATGCCGGTGAGCGGCGCGCGCGGATTCAGGCTCGCATAGCGGTAGCGCGACAGGTCCAGATCCCCCTGCACCACCAGATCGCCGTCGGCCGAGGCGCTGCGGATCTCCACGCCGGGGCGCAGGTGCAGCGCGTCCGCGTAGGGCAGCAGGCCCGCCAGCTTGCCGCGCCTCAGGCCGGCATTGGCCAGCGCCGCGTCGACGAACTTGCGGCTGTCGTCGTGGATGCGGTCCAGGTAGTCCTGGTCGATGACCTGCCACTTGGCGCCATTCACCGGATCCGTCTCGGTGCGCGCATCGCGATAGATGGCCATGCCGTTGACGGCCACGCTTCGGGCGCCACGGATAGACAGGGCGCCGCTGGCATCGATATCGATGTCGCCCGCGATCAGGCCACCCAGGCGCGGCGCGTTCAGCTCCATGCTGCCCAGCCCCAGAGCGCCGCCAGGCGCCTCAACCCCCGCGCGCAGGTCGAAGCTGGCGCCCGCGTCCAACTGCAGGCGACCGGCGCCGGAATTGAGTTCGATGAGCGCCCGGTTCGGCGCGTCTATCGGCTGGCCGTAGCTGTCCAGGCGCGGCACGCTGCCGTGCGCGTCCAGCGCCGCGCCGGCGGCGATGCGCAAGCCCTGGGCCGCTGCCAGCCGGATGCTGCCCACGCCCTCGCCGCTGGCATCGATGCGACCGGCCACGGTCAGGCGGCCGCCGTCCAGCGAAATGCTCACCTGGCGCGCCCGCACTTCATCGCCGACCGTCAGGTCGCCCTGCTTGATCTGGAAGCTGCGCGACCCGAAGACGCCACCCGCGTTCAGGCGCTGGTTCAGCGCCGCGAAGTCCAGACGCTGCGCGCGGATATCGACGCCTCCGGCGGCGTAGGGCACCAGGGTGCCGCCGGCATCGTAGCGCCCGGAAGCCTGGCCCTGGATGGCGCCCAGCAGATCCACCCGGCCCGCCAGCGGATCCAGCGCGATCGCGGTCAGGCTGCCGGCGCGGTTGTGGCTGGCGGACAGGTCGATGAGGCTGCCCGGCGCCTGCAGAATGTCGCCCTGCCGGCTTTCCAGGCGCAGCTCGCCGCCCCAGCCGTACTTGCTGACGTCATGGAAATCGGTCTTGCGTCCGGCCAGGTCCAGGCGCGCGCCATCGCCCAGGACCAGGCCGCGCTGCGCCGCCAGCGTCAGCTTGCCGCTGGGCAAGGCCACGGCGGTGTCGATGCGCACGCTGTCGCCATCCAGGACCCATTCCGCGCCGCCGGCGGCCATGGCCGCCTGGGCAGCCGTGGCGGCGCCTGCGGGCCGGCTCGCGACGATGGCGCCGCCGGCCTTGACGCGATTGACCGAACCGGCCTCGCCGGTGATCAGCGGCGTGTACAGATTGAGATTGCCGCCCTGGTAAGCGTAGCCGCTTCCTTCGACGTAGACGCCTTGCGACTGGTACACCGACAGGCTGCCCCGGTGATTGGCGGTGATGCGCTGCGCCGCGTTCAGGTTGACGGTGGCGAAGCCAAGCGCCATGCGCTGCGGCGCGGCCGTGCCGTCCGGCTGGCCCGTGGGCCCGTAGCCGAACTCGATGCGGTCGGCGATGAGATCCAGCGTCCCCTGGCCCGTTCCCGCGCCCTGCGCGATCACGGCTGCCGGCGCGCCGCCGCCCCAGATCAGGGTCTGCGCGCGCAGCGTGGCCCGGTCGCCCGCCGCGCCATAGCCATAGACCGCCGGCGCGTTCAGTTCAAGCCGGCCCAAGGGCTTGCCCGCAGGCGACGCCGAGGCGCTCAGGTCCACCGTTTCGTAGAAGTTGACCGAGTCCCTGACCGTCAGCGTCAGTACTTCCAGCGCCGGCGCGCCGAAATCCGCGTCGCCCATGAGCAGCCGATCCAGCAGCCCCTGGTTCAAGGTCATGCCCGCCGGCAGCGCGCCGCGCGCGGCAGCGGCGGCCAGCGCCTGCGCGCTGCCCGCGTTGACGGCGCTCACCGACAGCGCCAGCTGACGCGCGCCGTAGCGGGCCTGGTCGCCCAGGATGAAGCGGCCGTCGGTGGCCGCGGCCAGCGTGCCCTCGGTGTAGAGCCGGGCGGGCCGGGCGCACAGGCCGGCGCAGGCGCCGATCTCGATCGCTCCCGGCGGATTGCTCTCGGGCCCTTGCGGCGCGTCCGGCGCCAGCATGGTGATCAGACCGTTGGACAGGGCCAGCACGGCGCTGCGGCCGGGGCTGTACAGGTAGCCTTCGGCGCTGTCGTAGTAGGCGCGACCCGCGCCGATCGTATCGATGGCGGCGCCCGCCTCCAGCGTGATGCCGCCCGCCGACACGAACACCTACGGCGCGCGCAGCAGCGCGCCATCCCGCAACGTGACGCTGCGAGCCTGCGACTCGAACGTCAGCACATTGGCGCCTCCGGTGGCGGAGCTGCGGGCCTGACCGCCCACGCTGATGCGCGACGCGCCGAAGCCGTTGAGCGTGCTGGCGTAATAGCTGCTCATGCCAGGCGTGGCGGCCGCGCCATCGGCCAGCACCTCGATCGCGGTGCCGCGCAGCGCCAGCTCGCCGCCGCGCCCGCCTTCGGCCGGCCGGAAATCGGCCCGGCCCTGGAAGTCGAGCCGGCCGTCCACGCCTACGTCGATGGACAGCAGCTTGGCGTCGCGCTCCAGCATCGCCCGTGGCATGCCGCGACGCTGCGCGTCCTCCAGCACGTAGCGCGCGTAGGACGTCTCGTTGTACTGGGAATAGCCGCGCAGCGTCTGCGCCGACGTGACGATCACCTGCGACGGCAGCGCGTCGCGTATGGCCGTGCCGGCGACGGAGAAGCTCGCGGGCAGGCTCCAGGAGCCATTGCGCATGGCCAGCGCCGCTTGTCCCGGGACAACGCTGCCTGGCGCGACGCGGCCGTCGATCTCGACCCGGAATGCGCCCGGCAGCAAGGCATAGCTGGCCGGCATCAGCGTGTAAGTGCCCGCCGACATGCCCGGCACGCCCGCCCCGATCTGGATCTGCCGGCCGATCAGCGGCGCACCCTCGCCGGCCTCGGCGGCCGTTGGCGCGACCGTCGCCTGCGCACCCGGCACGACGGCGTAGACAGGATTGGTCGCCAAACCGGGCAGGCTGAACCCGCCGCCCGACGGCTCGATCCGCATCAGCGGCGTGTAGCGGGCATCGCTGGAACCGCCGCGACCGCTGACGAATGCCGCGCCCAGCAGCTCGCCTCCGCCCGACAGGTCGATGCGCGAACCGGGCGCCGCGTCCAGCTTGCCGGACAGGGCGATCTTGCCGTATTCGCCCGGCTGGTTCGGGACCACCGGCTTGCCGCCATACGCATAGGCCACGCCATCCACGGTGCCGCCATAGGGCATCACCAGCCCGCGCGCGCTGACCGACGTCAGGCTGCCCGGCAACAGGCTCAGTTGTTCGGCGTTGAGCGACAGATTGCCCAGCGGCGCCCACAGCGCCGCGCCGTGATCGATGCGCGACGCGGTGAGGGACAGCTCGCCGAAGGCCGAATAGGGCGGCGACTCGTCCGCGCCCACGCGGGACAGCACCAGCGGCTGGCGCTTGCCGTAGTAGCCCGATTCCACCACGGCCCGGGCTTGCGCCGCGGGGTAGATCCGCGCGCCGGCCAGCGCCACGGATCCCGGCGTCGCCAATATCGTCATGCCATCGGCCACGGCGCCGCGCAGGAAGCGCAAGTCACCGTCGGCGGCCAGGCTGACGCTGCCGTAGCCTTGGCCGTCCACGGTGCGCAGCACCCTGCCCTGCAACAGGAAATAGCCATTGGCGCCGAAGCTGACCCGGTCGCGCACATCCACCGTGTTCCCGTGCACCGCGAACGCGCCGGTCGGGTCCTGCTTCGACAGGCCGCCATGCACGGTGGGCAGCACCAGGAAGTCCGCGTTGGGGCGGTCGGTCTGTGCCAGCAGCACATAGGGCGCGTTGACGCCGAACCGGGTATCCGGCGGCCCGCCCTCGGCCACCGTGAACGCGCCGGCGAACAGGCGGACGGCCTGGCTGGCCCGCAGATCGACGGCGCCGCTGGCGCTGATGAATCCATTGGACAGCACATTGAGGGTGCCAAAGCCGCTGTCCTGGTAGCGGTCCAGCGCCAGCTCGCCGTGGCCGTAGCGCAGCAAGGGCCGCGCCGCCCGCGGATCGGCCACGTCGGGCAGGCTGGCCGCCGCCTGCTGACGGATCAGCAGTTCGCGCTGCACCCGCACCAGATCGACGCTGGTGTTTTCATAGACGGGCGTCTCCAGCGCCACCGACAGCACGCCGCCAGCCGCGCCGGCCCCGCCCGCGCGGGCGCGCAGCGTGCCGTCCAGGTACAGCCCGTCGTAGGAACTGAGCGAAATCGATCCCCCGGCGCTGGCGACGCCGACGCTGCCGCCCTGCGGCAGATCCAGGATCGCGAACGCGCCGGACGCTTCCAGCAGCGAGCCGGGGCGCAGCACCACGAAGGCATCCACCGACGTGGCCGAGCCCTTGGCCGTATCGATCTCGCCGCCGATGACGATGGCGCCGCCCGGATCCACCCAGCCGTACCGCCGTCCCTGCGCATCCAGGGCCACGGCCGCGCGTCCGGCCACATCCAGCACCGCGCCATCGCCCACCCACAGCGAACGCTTGTGACCGCTACCGTCGCCGCGGTTATCCTTCAGGGCCACCGGCGGTTGGTCGATGCGCAGCGTGCCGCCGGGCGCGCGCAAGGCGCCGTCTATGGTGATCTGGCCCGCGCCGCGCAAGGCGATGGCCTGGCGCGGATCCACCTCGATCGATGCGCCGCGCGCCAGCGTCAGCTGCGCCGTGGCCCGGTCATCGTCGGGCGAATAGATGGCTCCGGTACGCAGCGTCAGGTCCGCGCCCAGGCGCTGCGTCAGCACGCGCTTGAGCGGATCGTCCTGGTACAGCGGCGGCGTCCAGGTTTCCAGCGCCGTATTCCGGTCCGACGCATTCGGCGCCTGCGCCGTATAGCGCAACACCGGCATGGTCACGCGCACGCGGGCGCCCTCGACGACCTCCAGGCCGCGCACGCCGGCCACTTCGTACTGCGAGAAGCCGCTGGCGAAGAAGCCTTCGTCCAGCACCGACACGCCCGGCGCGACGGCCTGGCGCCCACGGCCCACGCTGACCCGTTCGGCCTGCAGCAGCAGCTTGCCGCCGCCATCCACCCCGTAGCCGGCGATCTCGCCCGCCACCGTCAGGACGCCGCCCGTCGCGTTGCCCAAGGCGTTGGCCGCCAGCGTGACGTCGCCGCCCTTGCCGCCGCGCAGGCTGCCTGCCCAGGACCTGGCCGCGCCGCTGGATACGTTGATCGATCCGGACTGCGTGAGCGACACGTCGCCGCTGCTGCGCAATGCGACCGAGCCACCGTGACGCCAGGCCATCAGCGCGGAGTCTTGCGGCGTCAGCGCCAGGTTGGTCCACAGGCCGCCGGCATCCACCCGCGCGCCCACGCGCACGCCCGCCGGCTTGCCAGCGGCCGGATTGGCCACGCCCTCCTCGACGCGGCCGTTGGAGGCGCTCATCTGCTTGAGCACATTGCCGGCCTGGATGCGGCCGCCCGGCGCCGACAGGTCCGCGTCGATGGCGACCCAGGGCGCGTACAGCACGGCCTCGCCCCCGGGCGCCAGCCTCAGCGCCTGCTGCACGACCACCCGATCCGCGCCCGCCAGCTTCAGGGCGCCCAGTCCCGCCTGATTCAGCCAGGCGGCGTCCAGCACGATCTCGCCGTCCGCCGCGTCCGCCTGCCCGACCGTCACCTGCCGGCTTATGCCGGACAAGCCCCAGGCGAGACGGTTCGTCGCGGTATCGAAGCGCGGCAGATACTGGCCCACGACCAATTGTCCGCGTCGCGCCGCCGCGGTCTGCGATTGATAGAAGCCTTCCTGGTCGCGCTGCGGCGCGTCGGTCTGGCGCGGCCCCTGGTAGACCTCTCCCGTCAACGCGCCCTGCAGGGCCGCGCGCTCGGTGGACACCAGCAGTTGGCCCGCGTCGCGTCCCACGGTGTAGCCGCTCTCGAAACGCTGGCGCGGCGCGATCAGCGGGTTGTAGAAGGTGCGCGTGGCCCGCTCGCCCCAACGCTCATGCTTCTGCTCGAAGCCCTTGTACAGGCCGGTGTAGAGCAGATCGCCGGGCGCGCGCGACAGCTCGTACAGGCGGCCGTCCGCGCCGCGCAGCCAGCTCTGGCGGATATACCCGTCCCGCACGTCCAGCGTGCCGCCCGACAGGTTGATGTCCGAGCCGGCCCGCGTGACCAGCTCGCCGCCCGTGAACGTCGCCGTGCCGCCCTGCGCCAGCCACTCGCCGGCGCCGCGCCCGCTGGTCGCCAGATAGCCGCCCACCTCCAGCAGCCCCCCCGCCGTGTACCAGCGTTCGTTCTGGTAGCCGTTCACGCCGGCGGCCACCTTCACCAGCGTGCGCCGGTCCACCCAGACTTCGCTGTTGTTCAGGTTCTTGCTGTCACGGTTCACCGGCGAGTCGCGCTGCTCATTGCCCTGCACGTCGATCCGGACGCTGTTGGACTCCATCGCCACCTTCACGCCGATCGCGCCCGCCACATCCAGCGCCGCACCAGACTGCAGCAGCGCCTGCCGGCCCGCCGACACCGCGATCTGCCCGCCGGTCGCCACGGTAGTCGAGCCTCCCTCGAACAGCGCCTGCCCGCCCGTCACCACCTCGATGCGCGACAGGTCGCGCCGGTCGGCGACCGTGCTCAGGTGATCGTATGCGCCGCCCGTCTTGTTGGTCGCCTGGCCGTCCAAGGCCTTCAGCGCCGCGTCCCGCTGGCCGTCCAGGCCGGTGAGCGCAGAAGACTCCAGCACCACGGCGGTAACGCTGCCCTCGCCCAGCGCCACACTGCCGCTCGCATCGCTGGCGCGGTTCAGCAGGTGGATGGCGCCGCGCGCGCCAATATCCGTGCTGGCGACCAGCACGCCGTCCTGCCGCACCTGGCGACCAGCCAGCGTGATGTCGCCGGTGGCGGCGCTGATCAGGCCGCTGTTGCGCACCAGGCCCGCCGCGCTGCCGGCCTTGATCGTCGTGCCGACCTCGTTGCCGGTGGTCGTCGACTTGACATTACCGTCGGTGCCATAACCCTTGCGGATGTAGAAATCATCGCCCGCCGCCAGCGCGGCCTGACCGCGCGGCGTGGCGATCTGGCCGGCGTTGTGGACCTCGCTGCCCAGCAGCAGCACATAGCCGCCGCCGCGCGTGGCGCTGCCCGGCTCCTGCGTGGCGATGCTCGCGCCCGGCCGCAGCTCGATATTGCCCAGCGCGTCCTTGAAGGTGGGCAGCGTGCCGTTGGCATCGGTGTAGATGCCCTTGTCGCGGAACTGCTCGTCGGTGATGGTGGCGGCGGCGGCCACCAGGTTGCGCGCGTTGACCTGGCTGGTGCCGGTGAAGATCACGCCGTTCTGGTTGACC
>NZ_JCBANH010000119.1:0-18511 GCF_059760925.1 Achromobacter sp. 1011791174 | reverse complement strand
CCGCCCACCCGCTATCGCGAAACAGCCCTGCTGGGCAGCGCATTGCAGCATGCCGGCCAGATGCTGTCCGATACGCAACGGCTGGCCTACCACGATCCGCTGACCTCGCTGTGCAACCGCGTGCTCTTCACGGAACTGGCGTCACACGCGCTGGCGGCGGCGGCGCGCACCTCGCGTTCCGTCGCCATCCTGGCGATCGACCTGGACCGCTTCAAGATCGTGAACGATACCTATGGCCACGGCACCGGCGACCAGATCCTGAAGATCGCCGCCGAGCGCATGAGCGGCGCGCTGCGCAGCTCGGACGTGCTGTCGCGCTTTGGCGGCGACGAATTCGTGGTGCTGCTGGACGCCGGCGGCCAGGAGGCCGCCGAACAGGTCGCCAGGAACCTGAACGCGGCGCTGGCCGCCCCCTACCCCGGCGTACTCGTGGACCTGAGCGGATCCATCGGCATCGCGGTCTTTCCGGACGACGGCGACACCTTGAACCGGCTGCTGCAGGCAGCGGACAAGGCGCTGTACCGGGCCAAGGCCGCCGGCCGCAACCGCTACGCGATCGCCACGGGACCGCATCGGGCGGCGGCGTCGGGCGCCGGCGATACGGGCGAGTGACGCGCAGGCGGCGCGGCTTGAAAAGCCCGCCGCAAGCACCTATCATGGCGCATCTGATCCGGCGCGCCGCCGGCCCTGATGCTCTCCGGTCCTTGCGGCCCCCCCTGCCAAGCGCACTCCGTCATTCCGCGCCACCGTCCCGGTGACGCGCCGCCTCCCTGGCGGCATTGATCCCTCCACGCTTCCCCCCTTCCCCACACGTGTTTACACGAGGAAAGGCATGCCCCATTCCAAAACGATTGCTCTTGCGGGCAACAACGGCCCGTTGTTGTCCATGCTTTCCATATCGGTGTTCTTCGTCGGCGCGAGCGAGTTCATGCTCTCGGCGATGCTGGACCCGCTCGGTCGCGCCTTCGGCGTCGATTCCGGCCAGATCGCCTGGCTGGTCTCCAGCTATGCCCTTGCGTATGCGCTCGCCGCGCCCGTCTTCGGACATCTGTCAGACCGCATCGGACGGCGTCGACTCCTGCTGATCGCCCTGTTCCTGTTCGCGTTGGACGGCTTGGGCATCGCGCTCGCGCCCACCTTTGAAATAGCGGTGGCGCTGCGGATTCTTGGCGGCCTGGCCTCGGCCGTCATCATTCCCAACGCCTTCGCGTTGGTCTCCGAACGCTTGCCGCGCCAGCGTCATGCGGCGGCGATGGGCGTCGTCATGCTCGGCATGACGGCGGGCATCGCGACCGGCCCGGCCATCGCCGGTGTTCTCACCGGCTGGATAGGCTGGCGCGCGCCTTTCTTGCTAGTCTCGGCGGGCTGCCTCGCCGCCTTTCTCGTCGGCCGCATGGCCATGCCCGGCGGTCGCGCCCCAACGGCGGCGACGGTTCCGGCCGCGCAGCGCCCGCTGCGATGGCTGCGCAAGCCGGACATCGCGCACCCCCTGCTCACCAAGGGACTGTGGAACGGGACGGGTGTCGCCGCCTTTCTGCTGTCGGGAGAAGTCCTGCGCCTGCGCTATGCCCTGGACGTGGCCCAGGTCGGACTGAGCACGGCCGCATTCGGCATCGGACTCGCCGTGGGCAATCTTTCCGCCGGCGCGCTGCGACGCCTGGGTTCCGGCGAGGAACGCGCGCTGGTCATCACCAATGTGCTGCTCTTCGCATCGGTCGCCGCGTTCTACCTGCCGCCCTTGCCCTTGTGGGGCGCGCTCGCCTGTCTGGCCGCGTGGGGAGCATCCCTGGGGGCAGGCGCCCCGTTGGCCACCACGGTGCTGGCCAACCGCTCGGACCGCGACAAGGGCGCGGCGCTGGCGGCGGCGGAAACCTTGAACAACCTGTCCATTTTGTCGTTCCTCCCGCTGGCGGCGACACTGCTCGCGCAAGGGAAGCCCACTCTGGCCGCGACCGTCTTCCTGGCGGGCCTGGGCCTGGGCGTTGTCCTGACAGTCTATGACGCCGTGAGGGCGAATCGACGATCCGGAAGTCTGGTTACGCGAGATCAAGTCAGCCACGACACCAGCACCTGATCGCAGCGCTGCCAACGTCAACAAGGAAACGTCGGTCAAAGGACGCCAAAGGGACGAATGAACGTCTCGTTGGCAATATCAGGGATACGCGACAAATCACAAACGCAAATTGCACCGAATCCAATTCCATTGTTGAACTGGGCCATGAACACAGAAACGGATCCGTCTTCAGTGTCAGCGTTGTAACGGTAATTGAACTGCGCGGTCACATCCACCTGCTGCCAGCGAAGATGCGGAACTTTGGTGGTCATGTTGGCCAACAGCTCGAGCCCCGCCTCTTCAATCGAAACGGCATTGCTGAACCCTGCTAAGACCATGCCGCCGGCCGCCGGGAGTATCTTTTTGGTGTGGTGATAATGGAGGCTGAGAAATAGTTTGGCAGCGCAGCGTCGCAGCTTCGCTTTCACTTCGGGGGTGCTTTAAGGAAAGAATCGGGATCTCGGTCGTGGCGACTCCTGGCGGCAAGGATGCCCCGTGATCTCGGAACCAACGTCGCTTCTCATTTGCCGAGGGTAGAAACGATCTGTAAATCTCGGGTTCCTTTTCCTTCATCGCCATCATGAGCCGGTAGGTCGCCTCATACGCTATTGGCTGGTCACCAGGCGCCGTGATACGGCACAAGAGTGCAAATAGGGCTTCATCATCTGGCGTAGCCTGCTGGCAGCGTTGGCATGCAGGAAATACATAGCCCGCAGGCCATTTTCGCTCATCGAACACCGACCGAGGCGGCCAATGATCTTCGGTGGTAGCTGGCTGCATTCCACCGCAATAACAACAGGTTGGATGTTCCCTCAAGAATGCCTGCAGGCGTCTTTTCTTATTGCCCATGATCCTAACGTTTGAAAACCAAGAATTGAGCGAGCATATACGGACATCGGATGGTCCACATATCGAAGGCGGCCCGTAGTGCCTGCCGCAACGGCCATGTCATGACCCATAGTGCCAGCGTCTGGCCGGCCCCGCCGGCGGCGGCCACGTGCTGCTGCCGGCGCGGGCCTGGACCTGCAGGGCCAGAACCTGGCCAGCACGCCGCCAGTCGCCGCCTCGTGGTTGAGGACTCACGGCGATAAGGTGAGCACACCAGTTAACGGCGAACCCTACAGGCCGGAGAGCCGTATAAGCAATGGGTTTTGCCAATATTCTGAGTAGTTTTGTAGCACTAGCGTCGGTCCGCCCTTCCCCGTTTTTTCCCTGTCCTCCGAAACGCGGTACTCCCGCGCCGTAACATCGTTGCGTTTGCTACATGCTGGCAAGCATGCCGGCCACCGCCGCGAGCTGCTGGCCACGTCCAGCGCCACCTGCAGCGCCAGCACCGGGCCGGCGCACTGCAGCCGACCGCCGCGGCCAGCCTCAGCGCCGTCCAGGATCCAGGGCGACGACGGCGAGCACATCAAAAACTGGCGTGACAAAGGGCTTTTTCAATGTTTCGGGAGGGGGTGGGAAAACCTAACCTTCCTAACCAGCCATGGGGAATCGGCCGGAGCGCCTTTATTCATGCGGGTTTTCGACGTTTCGGAAAACCGAACCTGTTCCTAACCAAAGCTTAACCCGATTAGGTTTCTATACCCTAACCTTATAGAAGTTTGATATCAGGCTTTGAATACAATCAAGATTATTCATGTAAATCAGCACCTTCCACGTAATTTTCAGATCCAGTTGAAAACGCTAGACTTTTCCCAGCCTCTCTCTAACTCTGCGCAAAAAATCGAGTGCAAGGGAGGCAGTTCGGACCCAACATTCAGACGCCCACTTGAGCCGGAGAAGCGCTAACATCTAGCAATGCTCCGAGTTCGCCGGAGACCGCCCAACTGACAGCCGATCATTAGCCCCGCCGCTAAGGACATCATGGATAGAGTAACGAAATCGCTTCTAAATGAATTTAGTACCGAGCACGGGCTAGAAAAGCTTGACGAAGATAGTCAGTTCGAGCATTTCGCTGCCTACCTCACTATTGGGCGGCACCTCGGCGATGGTGACGAAATTGCAGACTTGGTCATCGGTTCAGGGGGAGACACCGGTATCGACGCGCTCGCGATAGTGGTGAACGGGGTCTTCATTGAAGACGCAGCCCAAATTGACGAACTAGTCACCAACAGTGGGCATATTGAAGCGTCATTTCTTTTCGTCCAAGCAGAAAGATCGTCATCTTTCGACATGGCCAAAATCGGACAATTCTCTTTCGGCGTCAGCGACTTCTTCAAAGAAAAACCGGCACTGCAGCGTAATAGGCAGTTAAACCGCGCCGCGCAGCTGATGACCACAATCTACAACCATAGCAGTCGCTTTAAAAGAGGACGACCGACGTGCAAAATGTTTTACGTCACAACGGGGACTTGGGTTGAGGACGGAAACCTTGTTGCGCGGAAAAATTCCGCCGTCCAAGAGCTACTCGACACCAAGCTGTTTGCTACCGTCGACTTCATCCCATTGGGCGCGGATGACATCCAAGACATCTATCGCGAATCCAAAAACTCGATCTCCAGGGAATTTGAGTTTGCCTTGCGGACCGTTGTACCAACCGTGACGGCGGTTTCGGAGGCATATATTGGTTTATTGCCAGCGACGGAATTTCTCCCTCTAATTTCCGATACACGCGGCGATATTCTCAAAGGCATCTTTTACGACAATGTGCGTGACTGGCAGGACTTCAACGCTGTCAATTCAGAGATGCGAGGCACTCTTGCTGATCCCACCTCACGCTCGCGATTCGCCTTGATGAATAATGGCGTCACCATTATTGCGAAAACACTTCGAGCAACGGCCAACCGGTTTTATATTGAAGACTATCAAATCGTGAACGGCTGCCAGACGAGTCATGTACTGTTTGATCGGCGGGAGGTATTGGATTCCACGGTTATGGTGCCTCTTCGACTTATAGCCACCAAGGATGACGATGTCATCGCTTCGATAATTGTCGCCACCAATAGGCAAACCGAGGTGAGAGAAGAGCAACTTCTGGCGCTATCCAGCTTTCAGAAAAAACTTGAGGCATTTTTTTCTTCGTTTGATGAGCCCCAGCGGCTTTACTATGAACGTCGTTCGCGTCAATATCACAGTGTCACCGGTGTTGAGAAAACGCGGATCGTGACACCGGGCAGTTTGATACGCGCATTTGCTTCGATGTTTCTGGAAGAACCTCACAGAGCGACGAAGAGCTACCGCAGAATTCTTGATAGAGCCGGCAAGGACTTATTTGGCGCGAACGATAAACTTGATCCCTACTATGTCGCAGCGCTCGCGATGTACCGTCTGGAGTACCTCTTTAGAAACCAGTTTCTAGACAAGGATTTCCGTGCCGCGCGATACGAAATCTTGTTGGCACTCCGGTGGCAATTGATGCCTGCCCCCCTCCCACGAATGAACTCTAACGATATGGAACGGAAGTGTCGCATCATGATCGACGCCTTGTGGGATAACACGGAATCAGAGGGGCTTTTCCGTAAGGCAGCCGCTCTTGTAAACCGCGCCGCTGGAGGCTCGTTGGATGCGACCATCCTGAGGACTGAAGGGTTCACTGAGCACGTCTTGAAGCGATGCAAGATGCAAGCACAAAGAAACGCGTCGAACAAAGCTATACCCCATCGGCCCTCGACGGTGACTCGCGGAAAAAAATGACGACCTGGCTGCGTCTTTTTGTGTCGCTTGCGCGAGGGGGGATAATCACTCCACGCGGTAGTACTAGCGCTAGTCGCAGAATGACGCAGGCTTGAGTCGGAAACGGCCTAGGCGAGTGGATGAAGGCCAATCCGCGCATGGCCACCGCGTTGATCGCGGCGGCCGCCGCCATTGCTGGTCTGGTCGCAATTTTTGGAGCGTTGGCGCCGGCGATGGCCGCAGTGCTCCGGTCGTTCGTCGTCGTGCGCTACGGCTTGTCGATGCTCGGTATCCAGGGAGGTAGCGCGATGGGGGGCCTGGCCAACTTGGAGAAAGGCGGCTTTGGCCGGCTGGGCAAAACCATCGTATCTGTCGGAAAGCTGCTGCTCGGCAAGCCCATTGGCTTGGCGAGCATGACCATTGCGACTGCCACATATTTCATCTACCAATGCTAGACGCCGACCAAAGCGTTCTTCGCGGACATCTGGGCGCAGGTTACCGCGGCGTTTGGCGCGGCGATAACGTGGCTAGGCGAGCTGCTGGCATCGCTCAACCCCATCCCCATCCTTTCAGCCGTGTGGACTGGCCCGGCCACCCACGCCAACACAAGCAGCCGCGCCGCGATATCAAACGCGCGAGCGCTAGCGATGAGAATGAATGTTCATGAGCGATCAACTGGTCTATCGCCTGCGGATCTCGTCAACGTCATTAACCTATCGAAGTCGACGATTTATGAGCTGATCTAGCAAAAGGATTTCCCCGCGCCGGTGAGGCACACCACTCGGTCTGCTGGATAGCGTGCGCGGGAGGTAGCGGCTTGGCTCGAAAACAGGCCGCCCACCACCCAGCAAACAGGCACCCGACGGTAGATCCGAATGGCGCTGGCCTCCAAAACACAAAGGCTTAGCTCAGAATGTGAGCTAAGCCTTTGATTTAATTGGTCGGGGCGGCGGGATTCGAACTCGCGACCCTCTGCTCCCAAAGCAGATGCGCTACCAGGCTGCGCTACGCCCCGAAGGGTGGGAACTATACCAGATACTGCGCCCGTTCCGGCGTCCGCCGGGCGGGCCCCGGCCTGCGCACGGCTGGCGGCACGGCGGCGCGCGCGGCGCATTGCCCCGTCTTATTGAAAGCTCTTTCCCTGAACAGGCATTTATCCGCTGTGGCAATCGGCGCACAGTGAAGCCTCGATGTCAGGAGCCTTACGGAAGCCGTACTGCCTTCCGCTCCTGGCCCATGATTGAGGATCCTGCCATGAAGATGAATCTTGCCACCGCCATTGCGTCGATCACCATTGCTCTCGTGGGCGTCCAGGCCCATGCGGCTCCTGCGGGCGCGAGCGCGCCCAGCCAGGGCTACGACAACGCGATCGCCCGGCCGGAGTCGCGGGCGGAAGTCGAGGCCGACCTGGCGCTCTGGAAGCGGGCCGGACTGGACAAGCTGGAACAAGGCGAAAGCGGCCCGGACATCTACAGCGCGGAGTACCGCGAGGCCTACGCGAACTACCTGCGCATGCGTCGCGGCCCCGAGTACGCGGCCGAAGTCGCTCACCAGGCCCAGGGAGAATAGTGTCCGCGCGAGCGCCCCGGTTCGGCGACTTCGGGACGTTCGGATAGCGGCATTCGGATGGCGCCCCCGCGCCGCCATCCAGCGCCAGGTCAGGCGGCTACAGATTGCCCGTGGCCTTGCCGATCCGCCAGTACACGCCGCCCCCCGTCATGCCGCCGTCGACCGGCAGGTCCGCGCCCGTGATGAACGAGGCGTCCGGTCCCAGCAGGAACATGACGGCCGCCGCGATCTCGTCGGGATCGGCGCCTCGCGACAGCGGCGTGGCATCCCGGTTGCCTTCGTAGAAAAGCCGCGCCCGGCCCGCGTCGTGCACGGCATTGGGCTGCATGATCATCGGCGTTTCCACCAGGCCCGGGCACACGGTGTTCACGCGTATGCCCCGTCCCGCCAGCTCCAGCGCGGCGGCGCGCGTCAGTCCGCGCAGCCCCCATTTGCTGGCCGTGTAGGCCGCGCTGAAATAGCCGGTCAGGCCGGCGGTGGACGAGGTATTGACGATGGACGCGCCGGCCGGCATCAAGCCGGCGAGCACGTGGATCGCCAGGAACGGCCCGTCCAGGTTGATATCCAGCAAACGCCGCCATTCAGCATGCGAGGTTTCGGTCACGGTCTTGCGCAGGGTCACGCCCGCGTTGTTGACCAGCCCGTACAGCGGCGCGCCCTCGCGCTCGATCTGCGCGGCCAGCGTCCGCCAGCCGGCTTCGCTGGCCACGTCCGCCACGCGTATCCGCAGACGCCCGGCGTCCGCGCCCGCCTCCGCGCGCAGCGCGTCCCACGTCGGGTCGTCGGCCGGCAGCACATCGAGCGCATGGACGATGGCCCCGGCCCGCAGCAGGCGCAGGGCTTCGGCCGCGCCCTGCCCGCGCGCCGCGCCGGTCACCACGGCGGCCTTGCCGCTCCAATAGGATTGCGTCGTCATCACGCGCGCCTCAGGTCTTGGACACGCCGCCATCGACCAGCAGCACATGGCCGGTCACATAGGCGGAGGCCTGCGAAGCCAGATAGAGCACGGCGTCCGCGATCTCGGCGGGCTGGCCCAGCCGCCGCGCGGGCAGGCGGCCGATGTATTCGGCGTGGGTGGCCGCGTCGGCATGCATCCAGCTGCTCATCGGCGTTTCGATGAAGCCCGGCGCGATGGCGTTCACGCGCAGGCCCAGGGGGCTCCATTCCAGCGCCAGGCATTGCGTCAGATGCGCCACGGCCGCCTTGGCGCTGGCATAGTCCGCGCAGTTCGGGCGCGGCTTCACGCCGGCA
This sequence comes from Achromobacter sp. 1011791174, assembly GCF_059760925.1. Taxonomy (NCBI): domain Bacteria; kingdom Pseudomonadati; phylum Pseudomonadota; class Betaproteobacteria; order Burkholderiales; family Alcaligenaceae; genus Achromobacter; species Achromobacter sp. 1011791174. The sequence goes on along the minus strand of NZ_JCBANH010000119.1, from coordinate 10,023 downwards.
TAGCTGGACAGGTTGATGATGGCGCCGCTGCGCTGCGCCACCATGTGCCGCGCGGCCGCCTGCGCGCCGAAGAACGTGCCCTTCAGATTGATGTCCTGCGTGCGTTGCCAGGCGGCCTCGTCCAGATCAAGGGCGGGCATGCGATCCATGTAGCCCGCGTTGTTGACCCAGATGTCCAGCGCGCCATACTCGGCCGCGACCGCGTCCGCCAGCGCCCGGATCGCGGCGGGCCGGGTCACGTCCAGTTCACGGCAATCCGCGTCCACGCCCGCCATCGCCGCGAGGTCGCGATCGGTGGCGACCACGCGCGCGCCCTGCTTGCTCAACGCCGCGACCACCGCGCGTCCGATGCCTCCGCCCGCGCCGGTGACCACCGCGACTTTGCCTGCCAGGTCCAGATAATTTACGTTGCTCATAGAAATGGATGTAGAAGTTGGAATTCAGTTGAAGGCCGCACGCTTGGCGACGGATTCGCGCGTAGGCTCGCCCGGCAGGCGGATGGCGTTCAGATCCACGCCGGCGGTCTCCTTGATCAGGAAGCCGCCCGCGAAGGCCATCAGCCCCAGCGCGCCCACATAGGCCGTGTAGACCCAGCCCAATCCCTGCGCGCCCAGCCAGGTGTTGATGTACGGCGCCGTGCCGCCGAAGATGGCGACCGACAGCGAGGAAATGAAGCCCACGCCCATGGCGCGCGCGCCAGTCGGCACCTGTTCGGCCACCACCGCCGGAAAGATGGCCGCCAAAAGCGCCCAGACCAGCAGGCCGATCAGCTGCGCCACGAACAGGGTCCACGGCTGATCCGTGACCAGATGCGATACCGGGAACACGGCCAGCGCGACGCCCAGCCCGAACGCCATCACCATCGGCTTGCGGCCGTAGCGGTCCGCCAGCCAACCGCACACGGGTAGCCACAGCAGGCAGATCAGCTGCGCGATCAGGCTGGCGGTATAGGCGCCCGACGGATCCATGCCCCGGGTCGCGATGGCGGTGGCCGGCGCGAAAGTCACCCAGGTGTAGTAGGTGGCGTTGGAGGCCGCGGCGATCATGATGATGTTGCGCACGATCAGCAAGGCCTGGCGCCGCGACACCTTCACGCCGCCCGCCGGCTCGGCGCGATGCTCGAACACATCGCTTTCGCTCGCGCTGCGGCGCAGGAACAGCGCATAGATGCCCAGCAACGCGCCCACCGCGAAACCGACGCGCCAGCCCCAGGCCTGCATCGCGTCCTTGCCCAGCCAGGATGTCAGCAGGGCGGCCAGGCCAGTCGCCGCCATCACGCCGACGGTCACGCTGACGAAGACGGAACTGGACCACAGGCCACGCCGCTTGGCCGGCGCGATTTCAGCGACGTAGGTATAGGCCACGCCGGACTCGCCGCCGTGCGCCAGGCCCTGCGTCAGCCGGCACAGGAACAGCAGAACAGATGCCCACACTCCCGCCTGTCCGTAGGTCGGCAGCACCGCGATGGCCAGGCTGGTCAGGGCCAGCAGGCACATCGTCAGGACCAGGGTGAACTTGCGTCCATAGCGGTCGCCGATGCGGCCGAACAGCCAGCCGCCGACGGGCCGCGCCAGGAAGCCGCCGGCGAACACAGCCAGCGTGGCCAACAGCGCCGAAGTGGGATCGGACGGATCGAACAGGTTCATGGCCAGATAGGCCGAGAACGTGCCGTACAGCGTCCAGTCGAACCACTCCAGGGCGTTGCCCACGGCCGCCGCGCGCAGCGAAGCCAGGCGGCGCCGGCGGTCTTGTGTCTCCATTGTTATTGTCGTCATTGTCTTGTCCTTGAGGGGTCAGCGCAGGTGCTGGGCGAACCAGTCGGCGGCCGCGCGGCGGGTGCGTTCGAAATGTTCCGTGTAGACGGAGTAATGGCCGCCCGGCAGCAGCAGAAGCTGCTTGGGCTGGTGGGCCGTGTTGAAGGCTTCCTGCTGCAGATCGGCGGGCGTCAGGCCGTCGCCGGTCGCGACGATCATCAACAGGGGCGTGGGCGCGATGCGGCGGATGTACGCGGCGGGCTCGTAGGCGCGGGCCAGCTCCAGGGACCGCAGCGTGACCTCGTTGACCCAGGCGGGGCAACGCTTCGCTTCGCCGGTCATGTAGGCATAGGAGTCGGGCCCCGGATACGCCACCGGCGCCTCGGGATCGGCATCGACCATGCGCAGCGTGGCGGGCGGCAGGCCCGCATCGCGCGCTTCGCGGTCGGCCTCGAACGCCGCCTGCAGGACCAGCGCCTTGTCGTAGCGCACGCGGCGCTGCGCCGCCAGGAAGCCGCTGGTGGTGGGCACCTGGCTCACCACGCACTTGACCCGCTTGTCGATGGCGGCGACGGTCAGGGCATGGCCGCCGCTGTAGCTGCTGCCCCAGATGCCGATGCGCTCGCGGTCCACCTCGGGACGGCGGCGCAGGTAGGAAATGGCGGCGCGGAAATCCTGGATCTGCCGCTGCGGATCGATTTCCTGGCGTGGCTGGCCGTCGCTGCGGCCCAGGTTGCGGAAATCGAAGGTCAGCGCCGCCAGGCCCTGCTCGACGATGGCGGCCGCGTAGTCCTCCAGATCGCCGCCCGCCACCATCGACCAGCCGTGCGCCAGCGCCACGGCCCCGACGGGGCCGCGGGCTTGCGCCGGCAGGTAGAGCGTGCCGCGCACGCGGTCCCCTTCCACCACGAATTCAATCGGCTCTTCCGATTTTTCCAGATCCGGCCGCGGCGTGCGCGATTCGGTCATTCCCCTCTCCTTGGCGCTGTGTATTGGGATAAAAACAGATGCAAGGGCCGAATTCTGCCCATGCCGCCAGAGGGGAACAAGCGGTATTATTCATCAAATCAATCGTGATTTCCGATTGATCAAATCCTCACCTCTCCCGCGCCGGAAAGGACCGCCCCATGGATCTGCGCCAGTTCGATTGCTTCCTCGCCGTCGCCGAAACCCTGCACTTCGGCCGGGCGGCCGATGCGCTGCACATGAGTCAGTCCTCGGTATCGGAAGCCATCAAGGCGCTGGAGCGGACGCTGGGCGGCCCGCTGTTCGAACGCAGCAGCCGCCGGGTGGCCCTGACGCCGCTGGGCGAGACGCTGAAACGGGGCGCGGGCCCCGCCGTCATCCTGCTCAAGAGCGCCATCGACGATTGCAGGCGCCAGGCATCCGGCAAGCCGCGCCATCTGCGCATCGGCTTCCTGGGCGGTGGTTTCTATGAGCTGTATCGGCCGCTGGTGTCCGAATTCAAGGCGGCCCACCCCAGCGTCGAGCTGGAGTTCGTGGAGCTGACCTATGTCACCCACTACGCCGCCGTGGCCGATGGCTCGGTCGACGTGGCGTTCTGCCGGCTGCCGCTGGGCGCGGACGGACTGTGCCACGGTCCGATCGTACTGCGCGACCAGCGCATGCTGTGCGTGCCGCACGACCATCCGTTCACTGCGTTCACGCTGCTGGATCCGGAAGTGCTGGGCGACGAGCGCCTGGTCCGCATGGTGCCCGGCTCGGTGAACCAGGAATGGCAGGACTATCATTTTCCCCGCCACACGCCCAAGGGACGCCCGATCGGCGACGGGCCGGTGATCCGCACGATCCGCGAGGGCATCGCCGCGGTCAACACGCGCGAGGGCCTGCTGATGCTGACCAAGCGCGCGGCCAGCTACTACGCCACGCCCGAGATCGCCTTCGTGGAGATCGACCTGCCGGCAATGCCGTCGGCCTTGGTGCGCCGGGTCGACGACCATCGGCCGATCATCCAGGAACTGGACGCCCTGCTGCTGCGCATCGCCGAACGCCACGGCGTGGCCGCCTGAAACAGGGCGCTGCGTTCAATCCACCTTGACGCCCGCGTCGCGCCATAGCGCGATCTCCTTGACGATCTGCTCCTGGAACGCCACCGCCCGCTGTCAGTCTCGTCGACCGGGACCCGGAACCCGGAACCCGGTCCCGGTCGACGGTCACTCACCAGAGCCCCCTTCTGGAGAGCTGCGCATGACCATCGGAAAACTGCCCGCCACGGGTCCCTCCCCATCTCCCACACGGAAAAACCAGGAAGCCTCCGACAACAACCGAGCTGGCTTCCAACAAGCCAAACCGGCCACGGACCGCGTGCCGCCAAAGCCCTTCCAGCCCAAATCCGGTGCATCCCCAAAACCATCGCCAGCGCCTTCGGGTCGAACCGGCGCTCCCGACGCGCCGCCAGCCGGGACCGGTGGCTCCGCCAAGACCTTCTGGGCGCAGCAGGACGCCGCATCCGCCAAGAAACCGGCTTCGCGACCGCCGCAAAACAGTCCGAAGACAGGCGCGGCCCCGGCTGATGCGTCGCCGCCCCCGTCCAAGCCGCCTACGTTCGGCAAGCCGGCCCCGGCGCCATCGCAACCCGCCGACGCGCCCGCCGGCGGCACCCAGGCGGCCAGGAACTTCTGGAACCAGCAAAAGACACAAGCCGGCGGCAAGCCGACGCCGTCGACGCAACAGCCAGCCCCATCCATTGGCAAGCCCGCTCCGGCGCCGTCGAAGCCAACGGGCCGCTCCGCGCCTCGACCGCAGAACGAAAGCGTGCCTGTCCTCTACGCGCGTCCCAGGCAACAACCCGCGCAGGATCCCGGACTGACTCAGTTTCAGAAAGACCTGGCGGGCTGGAGCTCGAGCAAGGTGGCGCTCCTGTCCAAAGAGTATGTTTCGACCATTACCGCACAGCACATCAGATTGCTGTCCCGGGAAACAACCGAGCTTTATCTCAATGGCGTGAACCTGACTCGCGACGCCCTGCAGGAATTGCAGAAGCTCCCGATCGAACTGCTGAGTCTGAACTCCGCATCCGGCCTGCAGCCGCACGACGAGCCCATCGCCCTGCCTCGTTCCCTGCGCGCGCTGGCGATCATCGGCGATGCGCTGCCGACGAAAGCACTGCTGGCCGAGGCGGGACGGCATCCGGGATTGCTGTCGGTACAGGCATGGCGCGCCCAGGCGAACGATGCGGACGCCATCGCACTGGCACAATCCTCCTCCCTCAAGACCATCGATCTTGCATCGAACGGCGTGACAGGGAAAGGCGCGAACGCGCTGATCGGCATGCCGAAACTGACCGCATTGGACCTCTCGAGCAACCTGATCGGCTCGAACGGTTCGACCCAGCTGACGGCGTCCCGGATGCCCGCGTCGTCGCGGCTGAGCCGGGTGGACCTCAGCGACAATCCCGACCTGTCGGAGGCCAGCATCCCGGCGCTGTACCGTTTGCCGTTGCAGGCCCTGAACCTGAGCGGCACGAATGTCACCCGCTACCCGGAGGACGACCGCAAGCCGCCGCAGACGGCGCGAACGACGCCGGGCCCCGACGGCACGGAGTTCATCGAGCCGCCGGAGGACGACGACATTCAATGGAAGGACCTGCGGACGCTCTGGCTCGACGACACCAGGCTATTCCTCAAGGACCAGACCGCCTACCAGGCCTGGCAGCGCGTTCTCTTCGGCAATCAGGTCTCGGACATCTCGCTGGCGCGCGCGGGCATGGGCGAGTATCTGGATGACCTGGGCCAGCATCCGTCGCTGGCAACGGTCGACATCTCGGAAACGGACATCCCCCCCGGACAGCTGCGCGCGCTGGCCCAGGAACGCCTGCCTGCGGTTCTGATCATGTCGGGTTGCGGCTTGACGAGCGCCCATGTCGAGGAACTGACGGCGGGCCCCGATGCCGACCCGCGGCTGCGCCAGCTGTGGATCGCGGAAAACCCCGATCTGGACGAACGCGATCACGCGAGGCTGCTGCACAAGTATCCCAACCTGACGCTGGGCCTGGGCGATGACGACCACGCCAAGGCCTGCTTCAATCGCCTCGCGCCCCCGCTGCGACAACGCGTGCGGCTGGAGAGCTTGGAACGGGATTTCCCGCTGAGCCCCGAACAACCGTCCTGAGCGGACGGCCCCCGCTGAAATGGCAAAGCGCCTCGGACATGCCGAGGCGCTTTGTTCATGCGGGGGAGCGAGGCTCGGCTTGTGGGCGCCGCGCGGGTTCCGTCCCGGCGCCCGCGCAGGCCGGCATCAGCCGAAGCGGCCGGTGATGTAGTCTTCCGTTTCCTTGCGCGCCGGCTTCACGAAGATCTGGTCGGTCTGGCCGAATTCCATCAGCTCGCCCAGGTACATGTAGGCGGTGTAGTCCGAGCAGCGCGCGGCCTGCTGCATGTTGTGCGTCACGATCACGACCGTGTAGTCGTTCTTCAGTTCGGCGATCAGTTCTTCGATCTTGGCGGTGGAGATCGGGTCCAGCGCCGAGCACGGCTCGTCCAGCAGCAGGACTTCGGGCTTGATGGCCACGCCGCGCGCGATGCAAAGGCGCTGTTGCTGGCCGCCGGACAGGCTGTTGCCGCTCTGGTGCAGCTTGTCCTTCACTTCGTTCCACAGCGCGGCCTTGCTCAGCGCCCATTCCACGCGCTCGTCCATCTCGCCCTTGGACAGGCGCTCGAACAGGCGCACGCCGAAGGCGATGTTGTCGTAGATGCTCATGGGGAACGGCGTGGGCTTCTGGAACACCATGCCGACCTTGGCGCGGATCAGCGAGATATCGGTCTTGGCGGTGAGCAGGTTCTCGCCGTCCAGGATGATCTCGCCCTCGGCGCGCTGGCCGGGATACAGCTCGAACATGCGGTTGAAGGTGCGCAGCAGCGTGGACTTGCCGCAGCCCGACGGGCCGATGAAGGCGGTGACCTTCTTCTCCTGGATCGACATGTTCACATTGCGGATCGCATGGAACTTGCCGTAGTAGAAGTTCAGGTTCTTGACCTCGATCTTGTTCTTGACGGCGGTGGCGGTGTTTTCCATTTGGTTTCCCTAGGCTGCGGCCCGCGCGCTGCGCGAGCCGGCGAGCGGTCCTTATTTGCGGAACATGTTGCGGGCAAGGATGTTGATGCCCAGCACCAGCAGCGTGATCAGCGTGGCCCCGGCCCAGGCCAGGTTGTTCCAGTCCTTGAAGGGGCTGGCCGCGTATTGGTAGATCACGACGGGCAGGTTGGCCATGGGGCCGTTCATGTTCAGCGACATGAACTGGTTGGACAGGGCGGTGAACAGCAGCGGCGCGGTCTCGCCCGAGATGCGGGCGATGGCCAGCAGCACGCCGGTGATGATGCCGGTCTTGGCGGCGCGATAGCACACCATCGTGATCATGCGCCACTTGGGGCAGCCCAGCGCCGCGGCGGCTTCGCGCAGGCTGTTCGGCACCAGCAGCAGCATGTTGTCGGTGGTGCGGACCACCACCGGGATCACCAGGATGGACAGCGCGATGGCGCCGGCCCAGCCCGAGTAGTGCCCCACCTGCGCCACGTACACGGCGTAGATGAACAGGCCGATGATGATGGACGGCGCCGACAGCAGCACGTCGTTCAGGAAGCGCGTGGCCGGCGCCAGCCAGCCGCGCTGGCCGTATTCGGCCAGGTAGGTGCCGGCCAGGATGCCCACGGGCGTACCGATCAGCGTGCCCACGCCGGCCATCAGCACGCTGCCGATGACCGCGTTGAGCAGGCCGCCGGTCTGGCCCGGCGGCGGCGTGATTTCGGTGAAGAGCGTGTACGACAACGCGGGCGCGCCCTTCATCAGCAGCGTCAGGATGATCCAGAACAGCCAGAACAAACCGAACAGCAGCGTCGACAGCGAGACGGTCAGCATGATGCGGTTGACCACGCGGCGCCGGCGGTAAATGCCGTTCTGCATATTGAGTACGGAGACAGCCATGATCTTTTCCTTGTCGTTCGCGCGGGGGCTCAGCTCTTCTTGCCCTCGCCCGCCGACAGGCGGACCAGCAGCATCTTGGACAGGGCCAGCACGACGGTGGTGATCAGGAACAGGATCAGGCCCAGTTCCAGCAGCGCGGCCTTCTGGATGCCGCCCGCTTCATTGAATTCGTTGGCCAGCGCCGAGGCGATGGAGTTGCCCGGCGAGAACAGCGAGCCGGACCACTTGAAGGCGTTGCCGATCACGAAGGTCACGGCCATGGTCTCGCCCAGCGCGCGGCCCAGTCCCAGCATGATGCCGCCGATGACGCCCGACTTGGTGAAGGGCAGCACCACGCGCCACATCACTTCCCAGGTCGTGCTGCCCAGGCCGTAGGCCGATTCCTTCAACATGGTCGGCACCAGCTCGAACACGTCGCGCATCACCGCCGCGATGAAGGGGATGATCATGATCGACAGGATCAGGCCCGCGGTGAAGATGCCGATGCCGAACGGCGGCCCGGCGAACATGCCGCCGATGATGGGCACGTTGCCCAGCGTGGCGATCAGGAAGGGCTGCACGTATTGCTGGAACACCGGCACGAAGACGAACAGGCCCCACATGCCGTAGATGATCGAGGGAATCGCGGCCAGCATCTCGACCGCGGTGCCCAGCGGGCGGCGCAGCCAGGCGGGCGACAGCTCGGTCAGGAAGATGGCGATGCCGAAGGACACCGGCACCGCGATGATCAGCGCGATGGCCGAGGTCAGCAGCGTGCCGATGATCGGCACCACGGCGCCGTAGCTCTGCTTGACCGGATCCCAGTCGTTCAGCCAGAGAAACGACAGGCCGTACTTGGCCAGCGATTCACGGCTGCCATAGACCAGAGACACCAGGATCGCCGCCAGCAGGATGAACACCAGGAAGGCGAACAGGCGGGTCAGGTTCTTGAACAGCGCATCCATCAGCGCATTATTGTTTTGCTTCATAGGCGAAGGCGTGCCGGTGGTCACGGAATCATCCGCCCCATTGGGCGAAAGCGGCACACTATTATCCATTACCGCGCTCATGGATGGACTTTCCTTAGGGCCAGAGGGGAAAACGGGGGTGTCTAGCCAGGGCCGCCCTGCCCTCGGCCCCCGCGAGCGGGACCGGGACAAGGCAGGCGGGCGCGAGCGCCCGCCTTGCTGCGGCTTACTTCCAGACGGCCTTGCCGTCGGCGGACTTCACTTCGCCCCAGGCGGCGCGGATTTCCTTGGTCACGGCTTCGGGCAGCGGCACGTAGTCCATGCCTTCGGCCGACTTGGCGCCGTTCTTGAAGGCCCAGTCGAAGAAGTCGAGCACGGCCTTGCCTTGCACCGGCTTGTCCTGCGACTTGTGGACCAGGATGAAGGTGGCGGCGGTCACGGGCCAGGAATCGGCGCCCGGCTCGTCGGTCAGCACCACACCCATGCCGGGCGCGCTCTTCCAGTCGGCGTTGGCGGCCGCGGCGGCGAAGGCCTTCTGCTCGGGCTGGACGAACTTGCCAGCCTTGTTCTGCAGTTGGGTCCAGGCCAGCTTGTTCTGCTTGGCGTAGGCGTATTCGACGTAGCCGATCGAGTTCTTCAGCTGGCCGACGTAGGCGGCGACGCCTTCGTTGCCCTTGCCGCCCTGGCCGGTGGGCCACTTGACGGCCTTGCCTTCGCCGACCTGTTCCTTCCACTCAGGCGAAACCTTCGACAGGTAGTTGGTCCAGCCGAACGTCGTGCCCGAACCGTCCGAACGGTGCACCACGATGATGTCGGCCGAGGGCAGCTTGACGTCGGGGTTCAGCGCCTTGATGGCGTTGTCGTCCCACTTCTTGATCTTGCCCAGGAAGATGTCGCCCAGGACCTTGCCCGACAGCTTCAGCTTGCCCGGCTCGACGCCGTCGATGTTCACCACGGCGACCGTGCCGCCGATGACGGCCGGGAATTGCAGCAGACCGTTCTTTTCCAGGTCGGCAGCCTTCATGGGATCGTCCGAAGCGCCGAAATCGACGGTCTTGGCGATGATCTGCTGCTGGCCGCCGCCCGAGCCGATCGACTGGTAGTTCACGGCGTTGTTGGTGGCAGCCTTGTAGTCCGACGCCCACTTGGCGTAGATCGGGTACGGGAACGAAGCGCCGGCGCCGGTCACGTCGGCGGCTTGCACGGCGAACACGGCGGCGCTCAGCGCGACGCCCAGGGAAACTTGCTTGAAGACACGGTTGAACATCTTGGTTCCTTCTGTGCTCGTTAGAGGATCTGGCAGGCTTTCTGCTGCCTGTCTTTCAGCGACCACCGCATGTTAGAAGCCCAACATTACAGGCTAGTGACAGTCACATTAGGCC
>NZ_JCBANH010000118.1:0-18615 GCF_059760925.1 Achromobacter sp. 1011791174 | reverse complement strand
CGCTAGCGCGGGCCGGCCCGCGCGCGCGTCACGGAATCATCCCCGGCTGGAGATCGCGCGTCCCGCCGCCATCAGCAGCGCGGAAATGCGCCGTTCGTCCTCGGGGGCGTGCCAGCGCGCGCGCGACACCGCGACGTTGATGGCGCCGCGCGGGCGGCCATCGGCGCCCAGCACGGCGACGGCGGTGGCGATGTCGCCCAGGTACATCTCGTCCTCGGTGTGCGCGTAGCCCTGCTGGCGAAAGCGCGCCAGCCGTTCCATGATCTGGTCCGGATCGGTCTGGGTGTACTGGGTGTACGTAATCCGGTTGGACCGCGACAGCACCGCGCGGGCTTCGTCCTCGGGCAAGGCGCTCAGGATGGCCAGGCCAGAGGAGGTGCAGTAGGCCGGCAGCCGCGTGCCGACGATGACCTCGGGCGTCAGCACGTGGCGGCTGACGAAGCGCTGCACGAACACGATCTCGGTGTCGTCCAGCAGGGTCAGGTTGACGGTTTCCTCGGTCTCGGCCGCCAGCTGCTGAAGGAACGGCGTGGCCAGCCCCACGAGTTCGTTGGCGCCGATGAACTGGTAGGCGAAATCCAGCATGCGCGGCGACAGCTCGTACAGCTTGGTGGCGGGATCGCGGCGCAGCAGGCCCAGCTGGCCGAGCGTGTGCGTGAAGCGCTGGGCGGCGCTCATGTCCAGGTCCGCGAGGCTGGCGATCTGCGTCATCGACAGTTCGCGCCGCTTGGCGTTGAACACGCCCAGCACGCGCATGGCCTTTTCCACCGAGTTCACGAAGAGCGTGGATTCCTCGTTGGCGGCGTGCTCCTTGCCCGCCTTGCCCCGCCCTGCCTTGCCGTCCGGATCGGCTGCCGGCCTGCCGCGCGCTTTCTTCGTCGGGGTGATAGGGTTCATGGCGTTTGTGTGGCTGTTGCTACTGCATGGCGATAAGCCGTGAGTGTAATACGGCGATTCCACGGGCTTTCGCGCATGCGGCGCGCGCCGCCGGCGCTCAGTTTGTCGCGTCGCGACCCGGCGCGGCGTGGCCCCGGGCCTGGAAGAAGGCTTCCATCATGCGTGCCGGTTCGCCGCTGGCATAGGACTCCTTGTGCAGCCGGATCGCCGCTTCCATGGTGTCCTCGAACGAAGCCTGGGACATCTCGCGGAAGCGCTGCTTGTTCAGGCGCAGCGCCACCGGCGGCTTGGCGGCGAGTTCGCGGGCGACCTCCAGCGCGCGCGGCAGCACCTGGGCGGCGTCCACCAGGTGGTGGATCAGGCCCAGGCGGCAGGCTTCCTCCGCGTCCATGAGCCGGCCGGTCAGCGTCAGTTCGATGGTGCGGGACATGCCCAGCATCAGGTTCATGATCCATGGCCCCGTCACGCTGGCGATGCCGGCATTGATTTCCGGCTGGCCCATGCGCACGCCGGGATGGCCGACCCGCACGTCGCCCAGCAGCGCGACCTGGAACGCCGAGCCGGCCGCCGTGCCGTTCAGGGCCATCACCAGCGGCTTGGTCAGGCCGCGCAGCACCGAATAGAAGTGTTCCCAGGAGCGGATCCAGGTCGCGCTGGAGGCCACGTCGAAGCCATGCGCTTCCTCCAGGTCCTGGCCGGCCGAGAAGGCGCGCTCGCCCGCGCCGGTCATGACCATCGCCCGGATGCCGGCGTCGGCGTCGAACGCTTGCAGGGTGGCGATGATCTCGTCGCGCATGGCGCCGTGCCAGGCGTTCAGCTTATGCGGGCGGTTCAGCCGGATCAGGCCCACGCCACCGTCGTGGCGCTCGACTTCGATGAATTTCGTTGTGGATGCCATGGTTATATCTCTATGAAATAGTGAATAAGCGAAATTCAATATATGAGATGGGAAAAGTGATGGCAAGGAAATTCTTGTGTCTTGATTTGCAAGCGCTGGCGCCCCATCGGGTGGTTCGCGCTCGGTTGAGAGGCAATCGTTGAAAATTGAACGCCAGTCTGGCTTGCAGGCGTCTTCACGGATGAGGGTCAGTGCTTTCCCTAGATCCCCCTTGTGCGATGAAAGTTCGCGGGCGTATATTTTATTTAGCCATTTAGCTATCGCATTTCGATAATTAAAGTGGTTTTTGGCCTCAGGCCGAACCCGCCCGTGATCTGCCGCCCACCCGTTCAGGAGAGCGCATCGTGAAGCAACCCGCCCAACCCAGCCGCCGCCGTTTCCTCAAGACCGCGGGCGCAGCAGGCCTAGGCGCCTGCATAGGATTGCCCGCCTACGCGCAGGCCCGCCAGATCGTGGTCGCGGATCCGGGCGGCCCCTACACCGCGGCCTATCGCAAGGCGTTCTACGACCCGTTCGAGCAGGCCACCGGCATCAAGGTGGTCAACGTGGCGCGCGAAGCGCAGCCCGTGGCGCAGCTGACGGCCCTGGTCGAGACCCGCAATTACATCTGGGACGTCACCACGCTGACCCTGTCGGCCGATATTCCGTACCTGGAGTCCAAGGGCCTGCTGGAGCCGATCGGCTTCACGGCCGTCGACGTGCCGGGCCTGATTCCGCAGGCCGTTACCGCCCACTGGATGGGCGTGGACATCTACGCCGCGGCGCTGGCCTACCGTTCCGACAAGTTCGCCGCGCAAGGTCCGGCCTCGTGGGCGGATTTCTGGGATGTCGCCAAGTTTCCCGGGCGCCGCTCGCTGCGCCGCAGCCCGATCGAAACGCTGGAACAGGCGCTGCTGGCGGACGGCGTGCCGATGGCGCAGCTGTATCCGCTGGACGTGGAGCGGGCCTTCCGCAGCCTGGACCGCATCAAGAAGCACATCAATCTCTGGTGGACGTCCGGCGCGCAGGCGATGCAGGCCATCCAGAACGGCGACGTCGACATGATCGCCACCTGGAACGGCCGGTCGCAGGCCGCCATCGACAATGGCGCGCCGGTGAAGATCGTCTGGAACCAGGGCATCTACTCCATCGAGGGCTGGGGCATTCCGAAGGGGACGCCGCGCGCGGACATGGCGCGCCAGTTCGTGCGCTTCTGCGCCGATGGCGCGCGCCAGGCCGCGTTCACGGACACGCTGGCCTACGGGCCGACCAACACCAAGGCCTTCGAGCTGATCGATCCCAAGCGCGCGGCCATCCTGCCCAGCGCGCCGCAGAACCTGCAGGCGATGGGCCTGCCGGATCCGGTGTGGTGGGCCGCGAATCGCCAGGCCGTCACCGAGCGCTTCAACGCCTGGATCGTGGGTTGAGGATTCCATGCGCTACAAACTGGAAACCATCGGCCTGGGCAAGCGCTATGGCGAGAGCGTGGCGCTGGCCCCCACCGATCTGCAGGTGCGCGCCGGTGAATTCCTGACGCTGCTCGGCCCGTCGGGGTCGGGCAAGACCACGCTGCTGCAGATGATCTCCGGCCTGACGCTGCCCAGCAGCGGCACACTGTTGCTCGACGGCGTCGACGCCACGCAGATGCCGCCAGGCAAGCGCGGCATCGGCATGGTGTTCCAGAACTATGCGCTGTTCCCGCACATGACCGTCTGGGAAAACGTGGCCTATGGCCTGCGCATGCGGCGGGCGCCGGCCGACGCGCTCAAGCGCGCCGTGGCCGCGGCGCTGGCGATGGTCAAGATGGACGAGTACGCGCACCGCTACCCGCGCGAGCTGTCCGGCGGGCAGCAGCAGCGCATCGCGCTGGCGCGCTGCTTTGTCTATCGCCCGTCGGTGATCCTGCTGGACGAGCCGCTGGGCGCGCTGGACAAGAAGCTGCGCGAACACATGCAGCTCGAAATCCGCCACCTGCATGCGGAATTGCAGGCCACCTTCATCTACGTCACGCACGACCAGGACGAAGCCCTGGCCATGTCCGACCGCATCTGCCTGATGAACCAGGCCCGCATCGAACAGATCGGCACGCCATCCGATCTCTACGACCGGCCCGCGACCTGCTTCGCCGCCGGCTTCATCGGCCATTCCAACCTGCTCGACGGCCATGTCGAAACCGGGGATGGCGGCGCGCGCAGGTTCCATGCCGCCGGCCGCTCGCTCGCGCTGGAAGGCGCGGCGCAGCCGCCGGGCGTGATGCGGGACGGCAAGGCCTGGCTGCTGGTGCGGCCCGAGGCGGCCGAGCTGCGGCCGCAAGGCCAGGGCCTGCTCGATGGCAGCGTCGCGGAAGTGGTGTTCCTGGGCGCCGAGGTCCGCGCCATCGTCGCGGTGGATGCGGACAGGCGCGTCAGCGTGCGTTGCGGCCGCAACGTGGCGCCGCGCGTGGGCGAGGCGGTCGGCGTGCACTGGGACATGACGCGCGCGACGCTGCTGCGGCAATGAGGTCCGCCATGAAGACAGACCGCCCCGCGCTCAGCCGCCTGCTGCCATCGGCGGGATACGCGCGGGCGCGCGCCTGGCTGCCGGCCCTGCCCGCCGTGCTGTTCCTGGCGATGTTCTTTCTCGTGCCCGTGGCGGAGATCCTGCGCGGCGGCTTCGTGTCCGCCGATGGCGCGCTGACGGCGGCGCAGCTGAACCGTATCGCCGCGTCGCCGGTTTACGCCAAGGTTCTGTGGTCCACGTTCTGGATTTCGGGGCTGACGGCGCTGATCTGCGTCGTCGCCGGCTATCCCGTGGCCTATCTGCTGGCCCAGCTTGGCGGTCGGGCGCGCGACCGCTGGCTGCTGTGGATCATGCTGCCGTTCTGGACCAGCTATCTGGTCAAGACCTACGCCTGGATGCTGCTGCTCTCGCAGAGCGGGGCCTTGACTGCGCTGGCGCGCGCGCTCGGTCTGCTGGGCGGCGATGCCAGCATCGTGCCGTCGCTGGCGGGCGTGCTGATCGGCATGGTGCATGCCTTGCTGCCCCTGGCGGTGATGACGATGCTGCCGATCATGCAGGGCATTCAGCAGTCGCTGGGACAGGCCGCCGAAACGTTGGGCGCGGGGCCGGCCACGCGCTTCTTCACGGTCTTCCTGCCGCTGTCGGCGCCCGGCATCGCGGCGGCCGGGCTGTTGGTGTTCATCACGACACTGGGGTTTTTCATCGTGCCCGCGCTGCTGGGATCGCCGCGCGAGACGATGGTGGCGCAGCTGGTCATCGCATCCGTGCTGGAGCTGTTCGACCTGCGGCTGGCGGGCGCTCTGTCGGCCCTGTTGCTGCTGTGCTCGATCGTGGTGTTCTACGTGTACGACCGGCTGGCGGGCCTGAGTTCGCTGGCCGGCGAGGCGCCGCGCCGCCGGGGCGCGTCCGGACGCATGATGGGCCTGCTGATCGCGCTGGGCCGGCTGGCCGATCCGCTGGCGCGGACGGCCTCGCGGATGCGCGCGGCGCGGCCGCTGAGGCTGTACACGCTGGGCGTGGTCGCGCTGCTGGTCCTGCCGGTGATCATCGTCATCCCCATCGCCTTCACCCGCGGCAGCTTCGTCTCCCTGCCGCCGCAAGGCTTCAGCCTGCAATGGTTCGAGACGTTCCTGGCCTCGCCGGTCTGGCGCGCCGCGTTCCTGCGGTCCTTCACCGTCGGATTCAGCACGGCGGCGCTGGCCCTGGCGCTGGGCTTCGGCGCGACCTATGCCCTGACGCGCCTGTCGTCGCGCTGGGCCAAGCCCCTGTTCGCCCTGTTCATCGCGCCGCTGATCGTGCCGCGCATCGTGGTGGCGATCGGGCTGCTGTATCTGTTCGCGCGGCTGGGGCTGACGGGCACCGACGCGGGCCTGGTGATCGGCCATACCGTCCTGGCCCTGCCCTACGTCGTGGTGACGCTGGCAGCCGGATTCAAGCGCTTCGATTGGCGGCTGGTCGACGCCGCGCAGATTCTTGGCGCCTCGCCCTGGGCCAGGCTGCGCACCGTGATGCTGCCGATGCTGGCGCCCAGTTTGATCTCGGCGTTCCTGTTTGCCTTTGTCGTGTCGTTCGACGACCTGACCGTGGCGATCTTCGTCAGCGGCGGCCTGAACACCACGCTGCCCAAGCAGATGTGGGACGACATCCAGCTCGCCGTCACGCCGACGCTGGCCGCCGTTTCCACCGCGCTGGTGGTGGTCGTGGCCCTGGTGATCGCCGTTTCCTCATACCTGAAATCCCGCAACGACCATTCATGAATCCGCTGCACACGCATTTCCCGCCCCGCCTGGAAGGCGACGCCATCGATGTGGCGCCCCTGCTCGAACAAGGCCTGCGCCAGGCGCCCGGGCGCGTGGTCTTTGTGTTCGAAGGGCAGGCCGTCACCTGCGGCGAGCTGCGCGAGCGCATCGACCGCCTGCGGGCGTGGCTGGCGGGTCGGGGTTTGCGCCAGGGCGACCGCGTCGCCGTCATGCTGTCGAACTCGGCGGGCCATATCGCCCTGATCTATGCCCTGATCCTGTCGGGCCTGGTCTGGGTTCCCGTCAACACGCGCTTGCGCGCCGTCGGCCTGCAATACCTGCTGCGGCACGCGGGTCCTCGCCTGCTGGTGGCCGAGGACGAATACGCCGAGGCGATTGAACAGGCGCGCCAGGACGGCGTGCCGCTGGCGTCGGGCACGGATATCGATGCCGTTGCCGCGCGCGCCGACGTCGCGCCGGCCGCCTTGCCGCCCGTGCGGATCCGCCACGCGGACACGCTGTGCATCATCTACACCTCGGGCACCACCGGCGCACCCAAGGGCGTGCTGTTCACGCATCGGATGATGCGCATCGCCAGCGAGGCGACGCTGCGCGTGGCCAACGCCAAGGCCGGCGACCGGCTGTTCGTCTGGGAGCCCTTGTGCCACATCGGCGGCGCGCAGATGCTGATGGTGCCGTTCCTGGAACCGGTGCAGCTGCACGTGGTCGAGCGCTTCTCGGCATCGCGCTTCTGGGCGCAATGGCGCGACGCCGGGGCGACGCATCTGCATTACCTGGGCGGCATACTCGACATCCTGGCGCAGGCGCCGCAACCGCCGCAAAGCTACATCAGGACCGCCTGGGGCGCGGGCGTGGCCGCCCGCTCCTGGGATGCAATCCGCCAGCGCCTGGGCTGCGAGATACGCGAGTGCTACGGCATGACGGAATGCGCCAGCTTCGCGACCTTGAACGCATCGGGCAAGCCCGGTTCCATCGGCCGTCCGCTGCCCTGGCTGCGCCTCGAGCTGCTGGGCCAGGATGGCCTGCCGGTGGCGCCCGGCGAGGCCGGTGAAATCGTGCTGTCCAGCGAGATCGAAGGCGCGTTCCTGCCCGGCTATCTGGACAATCCCGAGGCGAGCCGGCGCGCGTTGCGCGACGGCCGCCTGCATACCGGCGATTCGGCGCGGCAGGACGCCGATGGCGATTACTTCTTCGTCGGCCGCGCCACCGACAGCATGCGCGTGCGCGGCGAGAACGTGTCCGCCTGGGAGGTCGAGCGCGTATTCATCGATCATCCGGCCATACAGGCCTGCGCCGCCGTGGGCGTGGCTGGCGATGTGGGCGAGCAGGAAATCTTGCTCTATGTGCAATTCATCGACGGGGCGCCGGTCGAGTGGGCCGAACTGGTCGATTGGGCGCGTCCTCGCCTGGCGAGTTATCAGTTGCCTCGCTACTTCCGGCAAACGCCGGGCTTCGAACTGACCCCCAGCGAGCGCATACGCAAGCATCTGCTGCCGCGCGACGCACAGGGGGCGTGGCGGCGCGCATAGCGCATGCCGATTGCGCCGGACGCGCGCATCGCGGCCGGCTTCCTGCATTGTGACGTGCCAGGCATGCGCGGACGGCAATTGTCCGAGGCCTGGCCGCGCGCGCTGGCGCGGCGCTTCGGATCAGACTGATACTTCCATCGCCGTCCGCGCGCCATGAAACCCGCGCGGCCACGCCGCGCGCGCTGCATTCTCCTGCATGCTTCCGGTGTACCGTTTTCCACGCAATCGCGCGCGGAATCGCCCGGGCACGCGTGTCCGCAACGCATTTCCGCTAGGGAAAACACTCATATCCCGCGATCCGCTTCCTGTCGCAGAATCGCTGAAAATTGTTCAACAATCCTTGTCGGACCGGCACCCGGCGAAACCAATATGACCACGCTTTTGCAGGGGTCTAGAGACGTCCTCAAGGGGAAACGCATGCCTGTTACCTTCCGTCCGTTCAAGCGCGCCGCGCGCTATGTCACCGTCGCCGCGCTCTGCGCCGCATCCGCCTGGGCCCACGCCGCCGCCACCATCAAGGCCGACAGCCTGACCATCGGCTCCGACCTCACCTATCCGCCCTATGCCTACCTGGACGCGGGCAAGCCCGCCGGCTTCGACGCCGATTTCTCGCGTCTGCTGGCCGGCAAGCTGTCGTTGCAGCCCGTGTTCGTCGACACGCGTTTTCCCGACCTGATCCTGGGCATGCGCGCGCGCCGCTTCGACACCGTGGCCTCGGCGCTGTACGTGACGCCGGAGCGGGCCAAGCTGATCGACTACGTGCCTTACCTGAAGACCGGTTCCTCGCTGCTGGTGCTGGCCAACAGCGCCTACGCGCCCAAGGGGCCCGAGGCGCTGTGCGGCAAGCGCGTGGCCTCGATCAAGGGCGCGTCCTGGACGCCCAAGCTGCAGAAGGTCTCGCGCGAGACCTGCCAGACCAAGGGCCAGGGCGAGATCAAGGTGCTGGAATTCCCGACGGCGCCGGAGGCGCTGATGGCGTTGCGCTCGCAGGCGGCCGACGTGATGATGGAAGACGCCGCCGTGGCGCACAGCATGCTGTCGCAGACGCAGAACGCGGTGAAGGTCAGCTCGACCGCGCTGCTGTATCCGGTGGTGATCGGTCTGGGCATCAACAAGGACGCGCAGGAATTGCAGGCGCAGCTCAAGAAGGCGCTGGGCGAGGCGCGCGCCAGCGGTGAATACGCCGCCCTGCTGTCGCGCTATGGACTGGAAGCGCCGACTGACGCCGACGTGCAGGCCGCGCTGGCCGGCCCGCGGCAGTAAGCGCGCAGCGCCAGGGAAGCCGCCGACATGCATTTCGATTGGGATTACACGCTGGGCCTGTTGTGGGACCGGGATTTCTGGAGCGCCTGCTGGGTGGTGGTGAAACTCAGCATCGCCACCTGGTGCGTGGGCGTGGCCGCGGGCTTCGTGCTGGCGCTGGGCAAGCAGTCGCGCAATCCGCTGCTGAACAAGGCGGCGGGACTGTACATCTGGTTCTTCCGCAGCCTGCCGCTGCTGGTGCTGCTGGTGTTCATCTACAACCTGCCGCAGGTGTTCCCCGCGGCGGGCGCGGTGCTGTCCGATCCTTTCTACGCCGGGCTCACGGCGCTGGTGCTGAGCGAGACCGCCTTCATCGCCGAGATTCATCGCGGCGGCATCCTGGGCGTGCCGCGTGGCCAGATCGAGGCCGGCCGCGCGCTGGGCATCCGCTATGCGGGCATACAGCGCATGATCGTGATCCCGCAGGCGCTGCGCATCGCGCTGCCGGCGCTGAGCAACGAGTTCATCACAATCGCCAAGCTGACCTCGCTGGTGTCGGTGATCTCGCTGGCCGAGATCCTGCTGGTGGGCCAGCGGCTGTACACGCAGAACTTCCTGGTGTTCGAGACCATGCTGGCGGTGGCGTTCTATTACGTGCTGATCGTCACCATCTTCGACAAGCTGCTGGGCTGGCTCGAATCGCACCTGAACATCCTGCGCCGCACGCCCCGGCCGCTGACGCTGGATCAGCGCACGCGCGACGCGCTGCGCGCCAACTTCGCCCAGCCGCCGGCGGCGCAAGGCGCGGAACAGGCCCTGCAGGTCCAGGGCGCGCGCAAGCGTTTCGGCGACCACGAGGTGCTCAAGGGCATCGACCTGGTGGTCAAGCCGGGCGAGGTCATCAGCATCATCGGCCCGTCGGGCTCGGGCAAGACGTCCTTGATCCGCACCCTGAACGGCCTGGAGTCGCTGGACGGCGGGCGCGTGCTGCTGCATGGCCAGCCCTTCCTGGATTCGGCGCGCGGCTCGACGCCGGGCGCGCGCATCCTGGATATCGGCATGGTGTTCCAGAGCTTCAACCTGTTCCCGCACAAGACCGTGCTGCAGAACGTGATGCTGGCGCCGCAGTACCACCGGCGCGGCGCGTTCGCGGACCTGCGCTGCGAGGCGCTGGCGCTGCTGGACAAGGTCGGCATGCTGGAGCACGCGCACAAGTATCCGCACCAGCTGTCGGGCGGACAGCAGCAGCGCGTGGCCATCGCCCGCGCGCTGGCGATGCGCCCATCGATCATGCTGTTCGACGAACCCACGTCGGCGCTCGATCCCGAGCTGGTGGCCGAAGTGCTGAAGGTGGTCGAGACGCTGGCGCGCGAGGGCATGACCATGCTCATCGTCACGCACGAAATGAGTTTTGCCTTCAAGGTCTCGGACCGCGTGCTGTTCATGGAAAGCGGCCGCGTGCTGCTGGACGCGCCGCCCGCCGAAGTGCTGGCCAGCGACGACGCCCGCGTCAAGGATTTCCTGAGCCATGTCCATGTCGCAGGCTGACTCGCCCTGTGCGGGCACGCGGGCCGTGCCGACCGATCTGCACGCCGCCTCGGTCGCGCGCGCCCTGTCGAACGCGGCCGCGCATCCCGAAGCGGCGCGGCTGGCGCTGCTGGCGCGCCGCGATCATGCGGCGCTGGCCGAGGCCGGGGCGCGCGATGCCTTGCTGTGCGCAGGCGTCGCGCCGCCGCCCCTGGCCGGCGAGACGCTGGGCGTGAAAGCCTGCTTCGACGTGGCGGGCTGGGTCACGCACGCGGGTGCGCGCGTGCTGGCCGCCGAGCCGCCGGCCCTGCGCGACGCGGCCATCGTGCAGGCGTTGCGCCATGCCGGCGCGACCCTGCTGGCGCAAAACAACATGACGGAATTCGCCTATGGCGCGCTGGGCCTGAATCGCTGGCATGGCACGCCGCTCACGCCGCTGATGGCCGACGCGCCGCGCGTGGCGGGCGGCTCCAGCAGCGGCGGCGCGGTGGCCGTGGCGCTGGGCATGGCGACGCTGGCGCTGGGGTCGGACACCAGCGGCTCGGCCCGCATCCCGGCGGCCTTCTGCGGCGTGGCGGGTTTCAAGCCCAGCCGTGGACGCTATCCCGATGCCGGCATGGCCTATCTGTCGCCCAGCTTCGACGTGCCGGGCATCCTGGCGCCGGACGCCGCCGCCTGCCTGCGCGTGGATCGCGCCTTGGTGGATGAACCTGAGCACGATGGCATGGCGCGCCCGACATCGCACCGGCACGCGTCGGGCGTGACGGACGTGGCGGAGGCCGCAGGCGCCGGTGCAGACGACGCCGCGTGGCGCGCAGACGCTGGCTATCCGGTGCTGGTGCTACCCGAAGACCTGCTGGACGCCTTGGACGCGCCCGTGCGGCAGGCCTTCGAGGCCTGGACGGAACGCCTGCGCGCCGCCGGCTTCACGCTGCGGCGCCAGCCCCTGCCCTGCCTGACGCAAGCGGCCCAGGCCGCGCGCGAAGGCGGCATCATCGCCGCCGAGGCTTACATGCTGCACCGGGAAAGGCTGGCCCGCGGCGGCGAGGACTACGATCCGCGCGTCGGGCCGCGCATGTTGCTGGGCGCGCAGGTGCCGGCGCACGCCTATGCCAGCGCGCTGGCGCGGCTGCGCGAATTGCGCTGGGGCTACCAGCAGGGGCTGGGCGAGGCGGCGGGCGTGCTGACGCCCACCGTGCCCATGCTGCCGCCGGCCATCGCCGGCCTGGAAGCGGACGACGCCTATCTTCAGGCCAATGCGCGCGCCTTCAGCCTGACCGAATTCGCCAATCGTCTCGATCTGCCCAGCGTGTCGCTGCCCGGCGACCTGCGCGCGCGTCGGCCCATCGGCCTGATGCTGACGGGGCGCGGCGGCGATGACCGCCGCGTGCTCAAGCTGGCCGTGGCGATGGAGCGCGTTTTGAACAGACCTTGATTCCGCCCGACGCGAGCGCCCGGCGGCCCGGCACCGGTCCGGCATGCAAGTCCCGCGCCGTGCGTCCATGTCCGACCAGAACATCTCCCTGCCATCCCTTACCCGGAACCCGCCATGATCGTCATACACAGCCAGGACCTCACCGACACCGAACGCCACGCCCGAGGCCCCGGCTGGGAAAGCCGGCGCATGATCGTCAAGCGCGACGGCATCGGCTACTCGGTGCATGAAACCCGCGTCTTCGAGGGCGCCGAGCTGCATCTGCACTACAAGCACCACTACGAGGCCAACTACTGCATGGAAGGCGAAGGCGAGGTGCTGGACGTGGCCACCGGCGAGCGCCACGCGATCCGGCCCGGCACGCTGTACGCGTTGAATCTCAACGATCAGCACGTGCTGCGCGCCACCAAGGGCGACCTGCGGCTGGTGTGCGTGTTCAATCCGCCGCTGAGCGGCACCGAGACGCATCGCGCCGACGGCAGCTACGCCGAAGCCTGAGCAGGATGGACAACGGCGCCCCTCGGGGCGCCGCCATGTCCTTGGACCACTGAGTTCAATCGTTGGGCAGCTTCGGCGCGACCGTCATGCGGTCAAGGCCGTCCCGCCCTACTTCGCCTGCTGGTTCTTCAACCGCGTCAGCACCCCGGTCAGGGTGCGTTCGGAATCGTCCAGATAGGCGGCCATGGCCTCGGCGGCCTCGGCGCGGCGGTTCTTCACCAGCAGGCCGTGGATCAGGCGCTCGCGCTCGATCCAGTCGGCGGTCTGGATCAGGCTTTCATCGATCTCGGACGCGAACACCAGGCGCAGCTGCGCACAGAGCGTCAGGAAGTACTCGTTCAGCAGCCGGCTGCCCAGCTGCGCCACGATGTGCTGGTGCACCTGCAGGCTCAGGGTGCCGACGTTGCGCCAGTTGCGCTTGGCCAGCGCGCGGTCGGCGGCGTCGATGGTGGTCAGCATCTTGTCCAGCAGCGCGGGCTGCAGCGGCAGGTCGCCGCTGATGGCCTGCATTTCCAGCGCGCGGCGCGCGGCGTAGATCTCGCGCAGGTCCTTGCGCTCCATGCGGCGCACGATCACGCCCTTGTGGCGCACGAAGGTGGCCAGGCCTTCGCGGCCCAGCTGGTGCAGCACTTCGCGGATGGTGTTGCGTGACGCGCCATAGGCGGCGGCCAGGTCGACTTCGACCAGCTGCGTGCCCGGCGGCAGCTTGCCGCCCATGATGTCGTCGCGCAGCTGGTGGCTGATGCGTTCCGCGATCGAGATCCCGCTGTCGCCGCTGGGGCGCTGGCCGCGTTCGGCAGGCATGTTGCTTGGCTCCTCTGGCCGGGCGCCGCTGTGCGCGGCGCCCGCTGTCGTTATTTCCACTCGACCTTTTCGGGATGCAGGCCGTGGACGCCCTTATACGGTGAAACTCCGGGCGATGTCCAGCCTTGCAGCAGCGCCGGATCCAGCGCGTAGACCTCGACGCCCAGCGGCCGGCACACGTCGATGGGATCGCGCGCCTCGGGGCCCCACATCGGCACCGACAGGTCGCCGCCGGGGCAGGTGGACAGCGCGCACAGCAGGTCGATCTCGGCGAACATCTCCAGGTAGTCGCCGGGCTGGGCCGGGCAGGCCTTCATGAAGTACTTGTCGTCGTCGTTCAGGCCGGTGACCTGGAACACGTTGAGCACGTCGTGCACGTCCAGCTCGGTCAGGCCGTGCGGCGCCACCGCGCGCGTCAGGTTCGAGTGGCAGTGGAAGTGGAAGTCCTCGCCGGTCAGCAGCTTGTTCACGTAGGGGTCGCAGCGCGTGCCCAGCAGGTCGTGCACGCGGCCGCCGTCACTGTCGACGCCGTAGCTGGCCAGCGTGTCCTCGGTGATGGTGGCCATGGGGCGCAGGTAGGGCAGCGTCGACCAGAGGCGGTCATGGGTGCTGACGTGGGCCTGCTGCAACTGGCGCGTGCGCGAGGCCCACATGCGTTCGCGCGGGTTGTGCAGGTTCCACATGTTGAAGTCCGCCACCTGCGGGCCTTCCAGCGTGACGATACGGAACACGTGGCCGGCCGGCACCTTCCAGGCGAAGCCGCTGCGGATCGGCACCACGTGCGATTCGACCAGCTGGCGCTGCGCCGGATCGGCGATCAGGGAACGGTAGAACGCCTTGTCCACGTTCAGGATGGAGCCTTTGCTCACCTGATATGCGGCGGGGTAATTCGACATGGCCTGCCTCCTGTGTACCCGGCCGGGCCGGCCAGGATTGTTGAACAATTTTCGAGGCAGTATACAGGAGCGGCGCGAAGTTGGAAGAGGGATTTGTGCGCGGCGGAAGGGCGTTTTCGAGCCGTGCGCGTGGCGGCGGGCGGCGTTCGCGGGCGCGATTTGAATGGGGAAGGTGATGGCCGCGCGCCGTGGCCGGTCGTCGCGGCGGACGGGGCGGGCGCCAGCGCGCCTGGCAGGCGGCCGAGGCTGAGGGGCGTCAGCCTCGCGGACGCGTCTTCAAAGCGCGGCGTCCGCCGCTTCTGAGGCGTCGCTGCAGACCTGCTTGATGGTCTGCCGCAGCCAGCGGTGCGCCGGGTCGCTGTCCAGCCGTGGCGGCCAGGCCTGCACCACGGTGACGGCGGGCATGTCGATGGGCACGTCGAAGGCGCGCAGGTCCAGGCCCAGGCGCTTGACGCCGGGCAGCAGGTGGCCGGGCATGGCGGGCAGGATCAGGTCGGAGTCGGCCAGCGCGAAGATGGCCGCGTAGAACGTGGGCGTGATCAGCGCGACGTGGCGGCTCAGCCCCTGCTCGGCCAGCGCCTCGTCGATCGGGCCGTGGCTGCGGCCGCGCCGCGACACGCCGATGTGTTCGTAGGCGGCGAAGCGGCGCGGCGTGACGACGCCGTGGAAGATCGCGTGCCCGCTGCGGGCCAGGCCGTGGAAGTTCGTCGTGAACAGCGTCTGCACCTTGATGTCGGCGCCGAACTTCTGCACGGAGCCGATGTACAGGTCGGCGTCGTCGTCCAGCGCGCCCGAATCGTGCTCGCCTTCCGAGACGAAGCGCAGCGTGGTGCGCGGGGCATAGCGGCGCAGGTGCTCGCGCAGCCGGCCGCCGAAGCCGCCGACGAAGACATCGTTGGCGCGCAGGGTGAAGATGCGTTCCAGCGTGGCCAGGTTCACGTCCTGGCCGAAGGCGCCCAGCACGGCCTGTGCCTGTTCAACCACGTTGCGCACTTGTTCGCGCAGGGCCAGCGCGCGCGGCGTGGGCGCCAGCCCGCGTCCGGAGCGCACCAGCACCGGGTCGCCCACCGCTTCGCGAATGCGAGCCAGGCTGCGGCTCATGGCGGGCGTGCTGAGGTTGAGCCGGCGCGCGGCGCCGACGACGCTGCCTTCCTGGATCAGGACGTCCAGGGTGACGAGCAGGTTGAGGTCCAGCGGTTTCATGCGCGCAAGCATACCGCGCTGGCATGGATACGACCGTTCCGATTCATGCAATCGTCGATTTACCGGAACGGCATTCCCCGCAGGCAAATGCGAGCCCAACATTTGCGCCTGGTCGGCGCATGGGCGCCCGCTCTATAAGAGGAAGGAGAGAGATATGGCGCTGGAAGTGCTGGAACTGCACCATCATGCGGTGCGCATGCCCCTGGGCAAGGTCGAGGCGATGGGCGCGTTCTATGGCGATGTGCTGGGCCTGGATACGGACCAGGGCCGCTGGCAGATCCCCGGCATCGCGGGCTATTTCCTGGACATGGGCAATGACTGTCAGATCCATCTGCTGGGCAGCGATGGTCCGTCGCCTTATTCCCAGGGCCCGGGCCGCGACCCGGTGGAAAACCACGTGGCGCTGGCGGTGCGCGACATCGCCGCGTCCGAGCAGGAGCTGCGGCGCCTGGGCGTGGACTACTGGAAGCTGGACAACGTGGCCGCGCCCGAGCTGATGCAGCTGTTCCTGCGCGATCCGGTCGGCAACCTGATCGAGCTGCACCAGATCGGCCGTTGCCGCTGCAAGCGCAGCGACCGCGCCTTCGCCGACGCCAAGGCCGCCACCGGCGCCACGCCGACCGAGGGCAAGGGCTGATCGACATGTTCATTGATCTGGAAGCGCTGCCGGGGCCGGCGCGCTACAAGCTGCTGACCGGGGCCATCGTGCCGCGCCCCATCGCCTGGATCGTGTCGCGCGATGCGCGCGGCACGACCAATGTGGCGCCCTTCTCCTTCTTCAACCTGATGTCCGGCGATCCGCCGCTGATCTGCGTGGGCATCGGCGTGCGCGACGGCGCGCCGAAGGACACGGCGCGCAATATCGCGGAACGCGGCGAATTCACGGTCAACCTGGTGTCGTCCGCGCTGGCCTCGCGCATGAATGTGACGGCGGTGGATTTCCCGCACGGCGTGGACGAGGCGCAGGAAGCCGGGCTGCTGCTGGCGCCCGGCGAGCGCGTCTCGGTGCCCCGGGTGGCGCAGTCGCCGGTGTCGTTCGAATGCCGGCTGCACCAGTTGCTGCGCATCGACGGACGCAGCCTGGTGATCGCCGAGGTGGCCGCCATGCACGCCCGCGATGATGTGGTGTCCGACCCGGAACGCCTGTACCTGGACGGCTCGCGCATGGACCTGCTGGCCCGGCTGCACAATCCGGGCTGGTACTGCCGCCCGCAGGCCGACTTCCAGATGCCGCAGCTGACGCGCGAGCAATGGGACGAGATCAAGCGGGACGGCCGCGCAGAGGAATACCTGGAACACAATCCGCTGGCGCCGCGACCGGCGGCGCTGTCCGAGGCCGGCTGAGGCCGCGCATTCGATCCCGGGCCGGCCGCGTGTTGCGGGCCGGCGCCGGCAGCAGCCCGCTCAACGCCCCGGCCGCGCCTTCAGATCCCCCATTTCCTCGTGCATCAGCTGATGCGCATACCGCGAGAACACGCTGACCAGCCGGGTGCGGGTATGGTACGGCGGATAGAGCAGCGCCACCGTCACCGCCACCGCCGGGGTGAAGGGGCGCACCTCCACGCCGTTGGCCTCGTATTCCTCGTGGGCGGCCAGCGGGTTGATCAGGGCCACGCCCAGCCCCGCGCCCACCAGTGCGCAGACCGATGAGCCCAGGCTGGCCTCGGCCACCGTCTGGCGCTCGACCTTGGCGGCCTTGAACACCGCGTCGATGCGTTCGCGCAGCGGCGTGCTGCTGGGAAAGGAAATGAAGGGCTCGCCGGCGAAGTCGGCGGGCTTGAGCTTCTTCAGCTTGGTCAGCCGGTGCCCCTTGGGCAGCACCGCCACGCAATTCATGGTCATGACCGGTTCGACCTGGATGCCGGGCGCCTCGCCCGACAGCATCGCCAGCCCGGTGTCGCAGAAGCCCGAGCTGATCCAGTTGTGCACGGCGCTGGCGCTGCCCGAATGGATGGACACCATCACATCCGGGTACTCGGTCTTGAAGGCGGCCACGATGCGGGCCAGCAGCCCGCCGGCCAGGCGCGGCATGGCCGCCACGCTCAGGCGGCTGGCGCTGAACGAGCGGATGCTGGCGGCGGCGGACTCCAGGCCGGCCAGTCCGATGAAGGTTTTTTCCACCTCTTGAAAGAAGCGCGACCCGTCCTGGGTCGGCGTCAGCCGGCTGCCGTTGCGGTCGAACAAGGGAAACTGGGTGATCGCTTCCAATTGCGCGATTAAGCGGCTAACGTGCGGCTGCGAGGTGTGGACCCGCCGCGCGGCGGCAGTCATGGAGCCGGTCATCATGACGGCTCGGAATGCCTCGATGTGTCGCAAGCCCATTCGTGGAATGGCCATATCAAATCCGTATAGAGGAATACCCGATTGGAACTGGATAAAACCATAACGCTAGTTGATACTTTTCGCCAGCCGCGGGGCTCATCGCGGGACGAGGCGGTTGCCGGCGGGTGCGGTGCCGCTGATCGGAATCATATGCAAGCGCCGGTGCTCCGGCGCCAAGGGAATAAGATGAAAGCTTTTGCCGCGCTCTCCATCGCCGCGCTGTCGGCCGCTGCCGCCGCCACCGCCCACGCCGAAGGCCCCAGCCGGCTGGACAAGATCCGTGAAACCGGCGTGATCACGCTGGGCCATCCGGAAACCTCGGTCCCCTTCGCCTACCTGGACGGCAACCAGAAGCCGATCGGCTACACGGTGGAAATCTGCCAGCAGGTCGCCCAGTACGTGAAGGAAGCGCTCAAGCTGCCCAAGCTGGAAGTGCGCTACAACCCGACCACCTCGGCCACCCGGATCCCGCTGCTGGCCAACGGCACCATCGACCTGGAATGCGGCAACACCACCAATAAGGAAGACCGGCACAAGTTCGTCTCCTTCGCCCCGACCACCTTCCTGGCCCAGGTCGTGGTGGTGGCGCGCAAGGACGGCGGCGTCGACCCGAACAACCTGGCCACCTTCAAGGGCAAGTCGATCGCGGCGCAGGCCGGCGGCCAGACGTTCAAGCTGGCATCCCAATTGAACGCGCAGGGCAACCTGGGCATCACCATCGTCCCGGCCAAGGACACCGGCGAGACCTTCCTGATGGTCGAATCCGGCCGCGTCGCGGGCACGATGAACGACGACGGCCTGGCCTATGGCTCGGTGGCCTCGTCCAAGGATCCCTCCGCCTTCGTGATCGGCACCAAGGGCTATGAGCTGGCGCCCTACGGCATCATGCAGCCCAAGGACGACCCGGCCTTCAAGAAGGTGGTGGACGGCGCCGTGCTGGACATGATCAAGAACGGCAAGGTCGCGGCGCTGTACGAGAAGTACTTCAATTCGCCGATCCCGCCCAAGCAGATCAACCTCAAGTACCCCATGAGCGACGCCTTCAAGCGCGCGCTCGCCAACCCGACCGATTCGGGCGACCCCAAGGCCTACGAGTAAGCGGCTGAGGCGCCGCGCGGCCGCAACG
>NZ_JCBANH010000117.1:0-18980 GCF_059760925.1 Achromobacter sp. 1011791174 | reverse complement strand
CCCCCGCCGAGCCAGCCCGGCCAGCAATGACCCGGGTGTCGGGCACCCAGGGTTATGGCGAGCACGCCATGGCCCTGGCCGAGCGCTACGAGAGCATCAGCTTTGCCGACGTGCATGCCGAAGTGGCCCATCTGATCCCGCCGGCGCCGGCCCGCATCGCGGACATCGGCGCCGGCTCGGGCCGGGACGCCGCGGCGCTGGCGCGCATGGGCCACCAGGTGATCGCGGTTGAACCCACCGCCGAGCTGCGCGCCGAAGGCCAGCGCCGCCATGACGTGCCGGGACTGGCGTGGAGCGATGATGCCTTGCCCGGCCTGGACGGCCTGCGGGCGCGTGGCGAGCGTTATGACCTGATCATGCTGACGGCGGTCTGGATGCATCTGGACGAGGACGAGCGCGTCGCAGGCATGGCCAGCCTGGCCGGGCTGCTGGCGCCGGGCGGCCAGATCCTGATGACGCTGCGCCACGGCCCGGTGCCGCCGGGCCGTCGCATGTTCGACGTGTCGGCCGCCGAAACCATCGCGCTGGCCGCGCGCCACGGGCTGTCCAGCCATCATCTGGGCACGCGCGGGGACATGCTGGATCGCGGCGACGTGCGCTGGAGCATGCTGGGGCTGAGGTGGTCATGAAGGCGCAGGACATGGCTGAGGGCGCAACGCGGACGGGGTTGCCCGACGCCTTCGTCACCGAGCGCCTGCGCGCCACGCGCATGACCGGGACGCACGGTGCTTTCGTGGCCGCCATGCACGCCGACGCGGCGTTGATGGCCACCATGGGCGGCACGCGCGATACGGCGGCCAGCCGGCGTTATCTGTTGCAGAACACCGAGCATTGGTCCCGGCATGGTTTCGGCATGTATGTGCTGAATGAGCGCGGCAGCGGCGCGCTGATTGGCCGCGCCGGACTCAAGCGTGTCGCGTCCGAGGCCGGGGCCCGTGATGGCGCGTCCGTGGCGGAGATCGCCTACGCCTTCGTGCCTTCGGCCTGGGGCCTGGGCTATGCCGGAGAGATCGCCCGCGCGCTCGTGGCCATGGGATTCGGCTTGCTGGAACTGTCCAGCATGACGGCGACCGTGCTGGCGTCGAACGGCGCCTCGCGCCGTGTGCTGGAGAAGGCCGGCTTGCGCTGCGCGGGCCAGGCGTCTTCCGTCACGGGTGAACCCAAGCTGCGCTATGAACTGGGTCGGGGGCAATGGCAGGAGGGCGAGTCTGTCTCAACCGGCGCGGACCTGGGCGGCAAGCCTGGCGGCGCCGCGCCGGAGCGCTAACATTCCGTCATGAACATCCGCGCCGTACCCCCGATCGACCAGGACCCGCCGCCCGTTCCTCCCGAGGCGCCCGCGCCCGAGGAATGCTGCAACAGCGGCTGCATACCCTGTGTGTACGACCTCTACAACGAGGCGATGGACCGCTATCGCGACGAGCTGAAGGCCTGGAAGGCGCGTCATCCCGAGGCCTAGCGTGTGGTCCCGCGCAGGCTTGCGGGCGCATCCGCCCGGCAGCACAGCCTGATCGGGCCGCGAGGGAGCGGCGCGTCTTGGCGCAAGACCGCCGGCGGGGTTCAGCCCGCCAGTTTCATGTGGATGATGGGGAAGGGCTGGCCGGCCTCGTCGTGTTCCGAGCGGCCGACGTCGACGAAGCCGTAGTGCCGGTAGAAGCCGATGGCTTGCGGATTCTGCTCGTTCACGTCGACTTGCAGCGAGCCGTGCAGCGAGAGCGCGAAATTCAGCAGGCGCCGTCCCGCGCCCTTGCCGCGCTTGCTGGCGTCCACGAACAGCATGTCCACCTTGTTGCCCTTCAGGCCGATGAAGCCGGCGATCTCGCCGGCCTCGTCCTCGCAGACCCAGACCCGCACGGCGGGCAGGCGCACGTTGAGCACCTGCGGGTACAGCGCCTGGATGTCCTTTTCGGTCAGGAAGGCATGGGTGGCGCGGACGGACCTGAGCCAGATGTCCACCAGGGCCAGATCGTCGCCGTGGTTGCGTTCTCGGATGTTCATTTTCTTATTGATTCTGTATGTCGGGCGCCGGCCGGTCGGCGCCGTGTCGCGTGTCGCTAAAGCCCTGAACGATAGATGTCGGTTGCCGCCAGCACGGTTTCCATCTGGACAGTATGCGCGAAAACATAGCGGTCGCCGTAGACGGTTTCATCCGGAAACTCGGAGATGAGCGCCATGGGCAATTCCTCGCGGTCCGTTTCCGTGACCTGCACCGGGATGCCGTTCATCACCGCGAATCCGGTTTCGAGCGCATGCGCGCGGAACAGTTCCAGCTGCCGGGCATTGAATTCCACCAGCCCGGGCACGTTGCGGGCCAGCCGGGCCGTGACGCCCTCGATCAGCCGGCGCGCGCGTTCGCCCCAGCCGGGGTGGTGGCGCAGCACCAGGAAGAAGCCTTTCGGGATGGTCCACAGCTCGAAATGGCGCGGCAGGTAGCCTGACAAGGGGCGCGTCCATTCATGGGCGGGATAGCCGTGCAGGTTGATGTGCAGCTGGGCCCCGCTGATGGCGTGCGCCTGGTGGCGGCCGTCGCGCTCGAAGAACGGCGCGCGCTCGCGGTAGGCGATGTCGTCGCCCAGCGCGCTGTAGCGCGAGGCGTGCAGCATGTGGCGCGGATGCTGCTCGCGCAGGCGCGCGAAGAGGGCGTAGCCGTCCGGATTCTCGGCGGCGATCAGCGCGAAGTGGCCCTTGCCGCTGGCGGCCAGCGCCTGCGCCGCGCGCAGCGCGCCGACCACGCCGGAGGTTTCGTTGGCGTGCTGGGCGCCGGAAATGAAGACGGCGGGACCGGGGCCGCGCAGGTAGGTGCCCAGCACCGGCCGGCCCTGGCGCGAGGTGGCCTGGAACGTGTCGCCGCCCAGGGCCGCCATGCAGCCGGCGATCTGCGCCGCCGATAGCGGCTCGCGCGCCTGCGCCAGCGGGAAGCCGGGCAGGGCGGGCGCGACCGCCGATATGGGCGTGAAGGCTTCGACCGAGATGCGCACGCGCGCGGCGCCGTCGTGGCGGCGCACGTCGGGAATGATCTGACCGGGCTGCAGGCCGCGGTCGCCGGGCGGGCGGCCGGAATGCTGCTGGAAGTGTTCCAGCAGCGAGAAGTACAGGTCCTCGTGCAGCGCCTCGTAGGTGCTGACGATTTCCTCGTCGACCGGCAGCGCGAAGTCGATGCCTGGCAGGTCGACGCGGATCTCCAGGCGCTCGAAGTAGGGTTCGTGGGCGCCCCAGGCATGGTTGCGCACCGCGTCGACGGCGGCGCGGAACGCCAACTGATACTCGGTGGCCTGGGCGGCGTCGACGCGGGTCTCGCCGGCGGCGTCGCGCACGCGCAGCCAGCCGGTGGGCGACAGTTCGGCCACGCCGTCCGGCGCATGGCCGAGCTGGTTGGGCGCGAACACGCGCGATTGGATCTCGCGGCCGTCGGCGTAGCGCAGGTCGACGTCATAGTGCAGGTCGGACGCGCCGGGCTGCAGTGTCACGCGCACGCCGTCCAGCAGGGCGACCAGTGGATAGGCCTCCAGCGTGAAGCGCTTGGCCTGGGCGTGTTCGTGCAGGGGATAGCGGATCTCGGCGGCGACCAGGCCGTCGCGCTCGACCTCTTCCAGGAAGTAATGCAGCAGCGGCTTGTAGGCGCTGCGAAAGCGCGCCTGCACGCCGGCCTGGGCCAGGCGGGCCTCGGCGGCGCGGCGCGCCTGGGCGTCCTCGAACAGCCAGCCCTCGAGGTGCGCGCCGCGCCAGGCCGGCGCCATGTAGGCGTGGGTCCAGGCGTCCAGCGTGCGGTCGAATGTTTTGTCCAGCAATGACATGCGTGTGTTCCTTGGAGGCCTAGGCCTTGCCGGTGGGATCGAGGCGGTCGCGCAGCCAGTCGCCCAGCAGGTTCAGGCCCAGCACCGTCAGCATGATGGCCAGGCCGGGGAAGACGCTGACCCACCATGCGGTCTGCATGTAGGTGCGGCCGTCGGCAAGCATACCGCCCCAGCTCGGGATCATGGGATCCACGCCCAGGCCCAGGAAGGTCAGGCTGCTTTCCAGCAGGATATTGTTGGCGACGTTCAGCGTCATCAGGATGACCAGCGGGCCCAGCAGGTTGGGCACGATGTGGTGGCGGATCATGGCCAGGTCGCGCACGCCGAAGGCGCGCGCGGCCAGCACGAACTCGCGTTCGCGCAGCGCCAGCACCTGGGCGCGGACCAGCCGCGCGTACTGCACCCATTGCGAGATGATCATGAAGAAGATCACGTTGAACAGGCCGCCGCCCAGGATGGCGATGAACGTGATGGCCACCAGGATGAAGGGCAGCGCCAGCTGCACGTCGGCGAAGCGCATCACGATCATGTCCCAGAAGCCCCGGTAGTAGCCGGAGATCAGGCCCATGATGATGCCCAGCAGCGCGCCGCCCAGCACCGAGGCGAAGCCGACCAGCAGCGAAATCTTGCCGCCGACGATGACGCGGGCGAGCACGTCGCGGCCCAGCGGGTCGGTGCCGAAGGGGTGGGCCGCGCTGGCGAAGGGCGCGGTCAGGCGGGCGGCCAGGTCCATGGATTCGCCGCCGTCGGGGAACAGCCAGCCCGAGGCCAGCACCAGGAGGATCATGACGCCGGTCAGGCAGGCGCCCAGCACGAACTCCAGCGAGCGGTAGCGGCTGCGCGGCTTGGCGGCCTTGGGGGCGGCGGTGGTGGTAGTGGTCTGCATGGGGCTCAGCGCGTGCGGATACGGGGATCGACGATGCCGTAGGCGATGTCGACGATCAGGTTGACCAGAACGATGACGGCGGCCAGCACCGTGACCGTGCCCTGCAGCACGGGGTAGTCGCGGCCGGAGATGGCGTCGAACGCCAGCGTGCCCAGGCCGGGCCAGTTGAACACCATCTCGATGACCACGATGCCGCCGATCAGGCCGCCGAACTGCAGGCCCAGGTAGGTGATGAGCGGAATCGCGCAGTTGCGCAGCGCGTGCTTGTACAGCACCACGCGTTCCTTCAGGCCCTTGCTGCGCGCGACCATGATGTACTGCGCCGACAGCGTTTCCAGCATGGTGGTGCGCACTAGGCGGATGTTGGTGGCGCTGAGGATAATGGCCATGGTCAGCGACGGCAGCACCAGGCTGGCCGGGCCGCTCCAGCCCGAGGGCGGCAGCAGCGGGAAGGTGATGGACAGCAGCAGCACCAGCATCAGCGCCAGCCAGAAGTTGGGGAACGACAGTCCCACCAGCGACAGGATGCGGATGGCCTGGTCGGTGGGCTTGCCGCGCTTGATGGCGGCCTGGATGCCCAGCGGCAGCGAGATCAGGATCGAGGCGATCAGCGAGCTGAAGGCCAGCATCAGCGTGGCGGGCAGCGCGTCGCCGATCAGCTTGGCGACCGGGGGGCCGCCCATGAAGCTGCGGCCGAAGTCGCCGTGCAGCAGGCCCTGCATGTAGGACAGGTACTGTTCGTGGAACGGGCGGTTCAGGCCCAGCGCCTGGCGGATGTTGGCCAGGTCCTGCTCGGTGACGCTGCCCGAGCCCTGGCTGAGCATCAGCGCGGGGTCGCCGGTCAGGCGCACGGCATAGGAAACGAGCAGCGTGACGGCCACGATCACGAAGACCGCCTGCAGCACGCGTTTGATGAGAAATCCGGTCATAAGGCGCCGCCCCGGCTTGCGCCGGGGCGGGTCGGTGGGGTTAATGCTTCAAGTCAGCGCCAGGGCGGCGCTCAGTCAACCGAGGTGTTCAGGAAGCGGAAGCGGATGTCGCCGGGCACTTCCAGGTCCTTGACGCGCTTGTTCACGCCGACGATGGTGTTCAGGCTGTACAGCGGCAGCTCCAGGGCCTGGTCGGCCACGTAGCCGGCGATTTCCTGCAGCATGGCTTCGCGCTTCTTCACGTCGTAGACGGTGCGCTGCGCTTCCAGCATGGCGTTGAGCTTGGCGTCGTTGTCGTACGGGTTCCACTTCTGGCCCGTGTGATACATCAGGTAGGCCGTGTTGTCGTAGTCATAGGTCCAGCCGCCCCACTGGTTCTGCCACATTTCGCCGGTCTTGCCGCCGGGGATGATGTCGTTGAGCAGCACGCCGGTCTCATACGGCTTGATGGTGGCTCGCACGCCCACGGCCTGCAGGTAGCCGGACACGGCCTGGGCCACTTCACGGAAGTTCGAGTCGCTGCCGCGCACGTCGATCTGCACCGTGGCGCCCGGCTTCACGCCGGCGGCGGCCAGCAGCTTCTTGGCTTCGGCGGGATTGAAGGGCAGGGGCTTCTGCTCGGGGTTGTAGCCGAACGACTGCGGTCCCTGGAAGCTGGCGATGGTCTTGGCCTGGCCCAGCAGCAGCTGCTTGACGATGGCGTCGCGGTCCACGGCCATGATCAGCGCGCGGCGCACGTCGCGGTTGCTGGTGATGCCGGTCTTGGTGTTGTAGCGCAGGGCGAAAGCCACCGGGCCGCCGGTCGAGATGACGTCGGCGTTGCCGGACTTCTTCACGGTCTCGATCAGGCCCAGCGGGATCAGCGTGGCGATGTCGACGCGGCCGGCCTGCAGCTCGGCGACCTGGGTGCCGGGCTCGCCGATGAAACGGTAGACCACCTTGTCCAGCTTGGGCTTGCCGCCCCAGTATTCGTCGTTGCGCGCCAGGGTCACGTTGACCTTGGGCTGGTAGCTCTCGAACTTGAACGGGCCGGTGCCGACCGGGTGGGTGTTGAAGTTGTCCTCGCCCTTTTCCTGGATGTACTTGGGCGGCACGATCATGGCGCCGTAGCCGGCCAGCTTGGTCAGCAGCACCGGGTCCGGCTGCTTGAGGATGAAGTCGACGGTGTTCTCGTCCACGACCTTCACCTCGCCGATCGAGTCGTAGTTGGACTTCTGCGGACCCTTGGCGCCTTCCGCGCCCAGCAGGCGGTCGAAGGTGAACTTGACGGCATCGGCGTTGAAGGGCTCGCCGTTATGGAACTTGACGCCCTGGCGCAGCGTGAAGCGCAGGCGCTTGTTGTCGTCCAGGTATTCCCACTTGGTGGCCAGGCCGGGTTGCAGCTTCAGGTCGGCGCCGCGCATGGTCAGGCCGTCGTACAGGTTGCTGCCCACCGAGCCCCAGAAGGTCACGAAGGTGTCGATAGGGTCCCAGCTGCCCGGATCCTGGTTGATGGCCACGTTGAGCGTGCCGGCGGCGTGCGCGGCGGGCAGGGCGGCGCCCAGGGCCAGGGCCAGCGCGGTGGCGGAGAAGGTCTTGCTGAGGAAATGCATGGTCGCCTCCAGGGACGGGGAATGTGCTGACGTAAGGGAATCAGGCCGCGCGGGCGACCAGGTGGCCGGGCGCGAACTCGGCCAGGGGAATGATGGCCGGCTCGTCGCCGACGCGGCGCACCGGGCTAGGGATCTCGCCTTCGATCAGCGAGGTGTCGATGTGGCGGCCCGGCTCGGCCACCGGCACGGCGGCCAGCAGCTTGCGGGTGTAGGCGTGCTGCGGCGATTCGAAGATCTGGCGGCGCGTGCCCAGTTCCACGATCTGGCCCAGGTACAGCACCGCCACGCGGTGGCTGACCTTCTCCACCACCGCCATGTCGTGGGTGATGAACAGGTAGGACAGGCCACGATCCTTCTGCAGGTCCATCAGCAGGTTCAGGATCTGCGCCTGGATCGACACGTCCAGCGCCGACACCGATTCGTCGGCGATGATGAGCTTGGGGTTGCTGGCCAGCGCGCGCGCGATGCACACGCGCTGGCGCTGGCCGCCCGAGAATTCATGCGGATAGCGGGCGGCGTGCTCGGGCTTCAGGCCCACCTGTTCCAGCAGCTCGCCGACGCGGCGCGCGATGGCGGCCTCGTCCGACAGCAGGCCGTGCGTGCGGATCGGTTCGGCGATGCTGAAGGCCACGGTCTTGCGCGGGTCCAGCGAGGCGTAGGGATCCTGGAAGATGTACTGGATCTCCTGGCGCAGCCGCTGGCGGCCGGCGCTGTCCATCGAGAAGATGTCCTGGCCGTTGTAGCGCACCGCGCCGCCGGTGGGCGCGATCAGCTGCTGCAGGGTCTTGCCGATGGTGGACTTGCCGCTGCCCGATTCGCCCACCAGAGCCAGCGTCTCGCCCGGATAGACGTCGAAGCTGACTTCCTCGACGGCGTGCACGCGGTGCGTGACGCGGCCGAACAGGTTGTGGCCCACGTCAAAGCGCGTGGTCAGCTTTTCCACGCGCAGCACCGGCTCGTCGTAGCGGGCGGTGTCCTGGTCGCGGGTCTCGCCCACTTCGCGCAGCTCGCCGTCCTCCAGCACGGTCTGCGGCGTGCGCAGCGGCAGGTCGCGGCCGGTCAGGCTGCCCAGGCGCGGCACGGCGGCCAGCAGGGCGCGGGTATAGGGGTGCTTGGGCGCGCGGAAGATCTCTTCCACCGTGCCCTGTTCGACCTTCTTGCCGCGCAGCATCACCACCACGTCGTCGGCCATCTCGGCCACCACGCCCATGTCGTGGGTGATGAAGATCACGGCGGTGCCCAGGTCGCGCTGCAGGGCGCGCACGGTGTTCAGGATCTGCGCCTGGATGGTGACGTCCAGCGCGGTGGTCGGCTCGTCGGCGATCAACAGGCGCGGCTGGCAGGACAGGGCCATGGCGATCATCACGCGCTGACGCATGCCGCCGGACAGCTGGTGCGGATAGCGGTCCAGCAATGCCTCGGCGTCGGGCAGGCGTACTTTTTCCAGCAGCGCGCGCGCGGCCTTGCGGGCGGCGCCGCGCGAAAGCTGCTGGTGCAGCATGATGGCCTCGATGATCTGGTCGCCGACCGTGAACACCGGGTTCAGCGAGGTCATCGGCTCCTGGAAGATCATGGCGATGTCGTTGCCGCGAATCGCGCGCATGCGCTCCTCGGACGCCCGCGCCAGGTCGATCTCCTGGCCGGCGCTGTCGCGGAACAGGATCTGGCCCGAGGCGATGCGGCCGTTGGTGTAGTCGGTCAGCCGCATGATGGCCATGGACGTGACCGACTTGCCCGAGCCGGACTCGCCGACGATGGCCAGCGTCTTGCCGGGACGCACGTCGAAGTCCAGGTTCTCGACCGCGCGGAACACGCCGTTGTCGGTATTGAAGTCGACCGATACGCCGCGCACGGACAGCAGCGGGGCGGCAGGGGAGGCAGTGGAGCTAGACAACGTGGAATCTCACAGCGAGGTGGCGGCGCGCGCGGCCTGGTCGTACAGGCCGGAAAGCGCGCGCAGGGTGTTGGCCAGCTGATGGCTGGCCTCGTCCGCGGCGGGCGAATCGATGTAGGGCTTGACCAGGCATTGCTCGCGCACCTCGGCATAGCGCCGGATCGCCGCGGCGCCTTCGTCGGTGGTGGAATAAATCACTTCCTTGCCGGTCTTGACGCCGCGCACCACGCCCAGCCGCTCGAGCTTCTTGAGCGAGTAGTTCACCAGGTGCGTGTCTTCGACATTGAGCGTGAAGCAGATGTCGGCCAGCTTCTTGCCGCGGCCGCGATGGAACACGTGGTTCAGGACCAGGATGTCCAGCGAGGTCAGCTCGGGCAGGCCGGCGCAGGCCATGCAACGCACCATCCAGCGGTTGAAGGCGTGCGAGGCGATGATCAGGCCGAACTCCACCTCGGACAGCTCGGGGGAGGAAGAAGCGAGATGGGAGGAGGAAACGATGGCGTCCCGGCGGGAAGCAGGCATGGGGTACGGCGGACAGCAAGGGATCGATGACAAAACGTTAGCGAATTATTAACGATTCGTTGCTGTCAGGGCATTCGGGATTACCCGGCG
This sequence comes from Achromobacter sp. 1011791174, assembly GCF_059760925.1. Lineage (NCBI taxonomy): Bacteria > Pseudomonadati > Pseudomonadota > Betaproteobacteria > Burkholderiales > Alcaligenaceae > Achromobacter > Achromobacter sp. 1011791174. The sequence goes on along the minus strand of NZ_JCBANH010000117.1, from coordinate 9,273 downwards.
TCAGGCCGGCGCCGTGCCGGCTTGGGTCATGCCGGCGCCGCCGTTGCGTCCGTCCATCTCCCGTTTTCCCAGGCGAGCCGATGCGTGGGCCGCAGCGCCGCCAGGAAGGCCGCGTCGTGCGAGGCCACCGCCAGCGCGCCGGGATAGCCGGACAGCGCCTCCTCCAGCGCCTGCACCGACGCCAGGTCCAGATGATTGGTGGGTTCGTCCAGCAGCAGGAATTGCGCCGGCTCCCGCCGCCACAGCGCGCAGGCCAGCGCCGCCTTGATCCTTTCGCCGCCGCTGAGCCGGGCCGCTGGCGCATCCACCTGGGCGGGGCCCAGGCCCAGCAGGGCAAGCCGGCTGCGCAATTCGCCCTGGGGCAACCGCGCACCGAGCCGGTCCAGCGCTTGCAGCAGCGTCTCGGCATCGCCCAGCGCCGAGGCACGCTGGTCCAGGATGGCCGTCGGCACGCCGACCTCGCAGCGTCCGCCGAGGGGCGCGAGTTCGCCGGCCAGCATGGCCAGCAGCGTGCTCTTGCCGCAGCCATTGGGGCCTTGCAGCGCCAGCCTGATGGGGCCGGACAGGGACAGTGACAGGGCCGGCGCGTCGGCGGGCCAGGGCGGGGTCGCCGCCTCCACATGCAGCACGCGGCGGCCGGCCGGCACGGCGGTCTCGGGCAGGGCGAGCGCGATGGCGGCGGCGGGCGCGACAGCGGCGCTCGCCTGCCGCACGGCGGCGTCCAGCGCCTGGGCGGCGGCCTGCATGCGCAGCCGCTCGCGGCCGGTGTGCCGTTCGGCGCTGGCCTTCTTCATGCCCAGCAGGATGGGCGCCTGATTGGCGTCGCGCGCCTGCCGCGCATTGCGCGCGCCGCGTCGCTGCTCGGCGTCGTGGCGCTGGCGCAGTGCCCGCAGGCCGGCATCGCGTTCTGCGCGGGCGTGGGCCAGCGCGGCATCGGCCGAGGCGGCCTGCTGTTCATGGTGCCTGCGATAGGCGCTGTAGTTGCCGGCGTGGCCGGCCAGCGCGCCGCGTTCCAGCGCCACGATGTCCGACATCGTGTCCAGCAGGGTCCGGTCATGGCTGGCGACGATCAGGCCGCCGCGCCAGGTGGTCAGCCTGTCCATCAGCCAGCCCCGGGCGCGGGCGTCCAGGTGATTGGTGGGCTCGTCCAGCAGCAGTCCGTCGGCGCCCTGCGCCAGCGCGCCGGCCAGCGCCACGCGGGTCAGCTCGCCGCCGCTGACGGCGCTTGCCGGCCGTTCCGGCGGCCAGGCCGGCAGGCCGGCGTCCGCCAGCATGCGCGGCCATTCCTCGCGGACGCGCCAGCGGCCATCCATCAGGTCGAAGTCGGCCTGGCTGCCGGTGCCGGCCTCGATGCGCGCCAGGGCGCGCAGCGCGGGCGTCGTGCCCGCCACATCCGCCAGCGTGACGCCCGGGCCGGCGGGCAGGGACTGCGGCACGGCGGCGATGCGTCCGCGACGCTCGATGCGGCCGGATTGCGCAGGCAGTTCGCCGAGCAGCAGTCGCAGCAGCAGCGTCTTGCCTGCGCCGTTGCGGCCGACCAGGCCGTGGCGCGCGGTGGTGAAATCGTGGCTGGCGTCTTCCAGCAGCATGCGGCCGTCGGGCAGCGCATGGCTGACGTGGCGCAGGCTGATATGGAAAGTCGCCGCGAGCGGCGCGCGGGATTGCAGGGCAGAGGAAAGGGGCCGCGCCGGCGCGGGCGCGTGGGGTGCGTGGGCCATGAAGCGCTCCTGACGATGAACGGGCCTTGCGGACGCGGCGGGCTGCCGGCGGCAAGGACGGATCGGAGGAAGGCTTAGAGGTTCATGGCGGGGGCGCTCCCGGCGGTGAAGTGAGCAGCCATTGTCGCATATCGACTGCGGCGGTCCGTGCCCGTCGCGGTCGCGGCGCGGCCTGCGCCGGCTACTTCATGAGCGGGCCGCAGACCTTGATCCAGTCGGATTTCTGCGAAGCCAGCATGCCGGCTTCCCGATCCATCGCGCCGGCCGTGTCGGCGGGAAAGGTTCCGCCATCGCGCGCGCAGACTTCGTAGCGGTCGGCCAGTTCGAAGCGCAGGTCCAGCAGGTCCAGCCGCCCCTGGCACAGCGTGCCGTCGAGCTTGCCGCCGCGCGTCGCTTCCAGCGCGTCCTGCGCCGACTGGGCGCGCCGGTAGTCCGACTGCGCGGAATCGAAGGCCGCGACGCAGTCTTCGGCGGCAGCCGAGCTGGAGAAGGCGGCGAGCAGCAGGGCGGCGGACAGGAGGCGGGATGCGGTCATGGGCAGGCGGAAGGGCGCAACAGGATAGGGCGCGCCGGGTTCGGGGACTGCATCATAACTGGGCTGCCATGCAGCGCTCAGGCAAGGGTGGCATGCAGGCGCAGGCCAAGCGCGCGCAAGACCTTGAGAATGGTGCTGAAGTCGGGGGCGCGCTCCCCGGACAGCGCTTTATACAGGCTCTCGCGTGACAGCCCGGTGTCCCGCGCGACCTGGGTCATGCCCTTGGCGCGCGCGATATCGCCGAGCGCCTTGGCAATCAGCGCCGCATCGCCTTCGGCGATGCATGCGTCCAGGTAGAGCGCCATTTCCTCGGGCGTTTTCAGGCGCTCCGCGATGTCGTATTTCCGTGTCGTCAGTTTGCGCATGGGGGCTCCCTGTGGAGCGACAGTAGAAGGGGGGCGATGCTGGCAGCTTCAACGGCGTTGACGGCAGCCGTCTGGTTTTCAGAAATTCCAGTCCAGTTCGTCGACCAGGCGTAGCGCCATCCTGATATCGGCGTCCTGGGTCGATTTATCTCCTCCTGCAAGCAGGATGACGATGGTTCCCGCGATGCGTTCGGTGAAATACACCCGATAGCCGGGACCGAAATCAATTTTCAATTCAGAGACTCCCTTTTCCAGATGCCGGCATCTGCCTGGGTTTCCGAGGGCCAGTCGCTGTATGCGTGCTTGTATTCGCGCCTTGCCGACCTTGTCCTTCAGGCGGGCTTCGAAGTCATCATAGGCTTGGGTGCTGCGGAGTTCTTTCACGGGTTCCTGGCCTCGCCTTTTGATAGTCGATGACTGTCATGTGCGTTTCCTGGTCCGTGATTCTTGTAGCCATGAGGCTACGAAAAGAAGTGTAGCCATATGGCTACGAAGGTGCAAGAAACTTTGTAGTCATCCGGCTACATCTTGCCGCCTCGAAGGACATGGCTCCATCCTCATTCTTGATAGGTGGGAATCCCTTGACACGCTGGTTTTTCGCATTGCCTGCGGTGGGCAAGCAGGCGATATAGGCAACCCCAGGAATCCCCTGATCGAAATCGGCCCGAACACGGTTTACCTCCACCCGAAACTGGTCTACCTTGCTTTACATGTCAAGGATCCGCGCGGCGCGCCCGCGCCGTCCGGCTGGATGATCCTGGACAGACAGTTCTGTTTTATCAACGCCCACGCTGGAGATGAAAGAGAATGACCGACACGCTCATCAAGGTCGACCTGGCCCAATCCCCCTACGAGAACAAGCAGATCCACAACCGCTGGCATCCGGATATTCCGATGGCGGTCTGGGTCAAGCCCGGCGACGACTTCGTCCTGGAAACCTATGACTGGACCGGCGGCGCGATCAAGAACGACGACAGCGCCGACGACGTGCGCGACGTGGACCTGTCCACCGTGCACTTCCTGTCCGGGCCGGTGGGCGTGGAGGGCGCCGAACCCGGCGACCTGCTGGTGGTGGACCTGCTGGACATCGGCGCCAAGCCCGACAGCCTGTGGGGCTTCAACGGCTTCTTCAGCCGCAACAATGGCGGCGGCTTCCTGACCGATCATTTTCCGCACGCGCAGAAATCCATCTGGGATTTCCACGGCATGTTCACGTCCTCGCGCCACGTTCCGGGCGTGAATTTCGCCGGCCTGATCCATCCCGGCCTGATCGGCTGCCTGCCCGACCAGAAGCTGCTGGACGACTGGAACAAGCGCGAACAGGCGCTGATCGACACCAATCCGAACCGCGTGCCGCCGCTGGCCAACCCGCCCGCGCCCAAGACCGCGCACATGGGCGCGTTGCAGGGCGCCGACCGCGATCGCGCGGCGGCCGAGGGCGCGCGCACGGTGCCGCCGCGCGAGCACGGCGGCAACTGCGATATCAAGGACCTCTCGCGCGGCGCGCGCGTGTTCTTCCCGGTCTACGTCAAGGGCGGCGGCCTGTCGGTGGGCGACCTGCACTTCTCGCAGGGCGACGGCGAAATCACCTTCTGCGGCGCCATCGAGATGGCCGGCTGGGTCCACATGCGCGTGTCGCTGATCAAGGGCGGCATGGACAAGTACGCCATCCGCAATCCCATTTTCAAGCCCAGCCCGATCACGCCGACCTACAAGGATTACCTGATCTTCGAAGGCATCTCGGTCGACGAGCAGGGCAAGCAGCACTACCTGGACGTGAACGTGGCTTATCGCCAGGCCTGCCTGAACGCCATCGAATACCTGAAGAAGTTCGGCTATTCCGGCGCCCAGGCCTATTCCATCCTGGGGTGCGCGCCGGTGCAGGGCCATATCAGCGGGGTGGTGGACATTCCCAACTCCTGCGCCACGCTGTGGCTGCCGACCGAGATATTCGATTTCGACATCCAGCCCTCGGCCTCGGGGCCGGTGAAGCACATCAAGGGTGGCGTCGACATGCCGCTGTCGCGCGATCGCTAGGAGCCCGCATCATGCCCATCTATGACTATGCCTGCGGCGGCTGCGGCGAGTTCTCGGCGCTGCGGCCGCTGGCGCAGTGGCGCGATCCCGCCGACTGCCCGCAATGCGGCGCGTCCTCGGAACGCATCGTGGGCGGCGCGCCGGCCATCTCGGCGCTGTCGTCGGCGGTGAACCGGGCGCGCGCGGCGAACGAGCGCAGCGCCAACGAGCCGCGCAGCTCGCGCGCCGGCCACGGCATGAACTGCGGCTGCTGCTCGGGCGGACGCAAGTCCGGCAAGACCCGGGTGGCGGCGGACGGCGCCAAATCTTTCGCCGGCTCCCGCCCCTGGATGATCAGCCACTGAATGAGGCCCCCCCGAAGCGCTGCGCGCTTCCCCCAGGGGCATGCCTACGGACCGGCGGAGCCGGATCCGTGGCATCCCGCTTTGGGGCAGCGTCTTGCGGGGCGGGCTCATTCTTGCGGCCCGCAGGCATGCACTCCTGAGGAGCACGCGGGCGCTTTGGGGCGGCTATCTCATGCGGGGTAGTACGTAGTGGGGCGCCAGCGGGCCGGTGGGGCGGGTGCCGTCACGGTATAGCTGGGTCAGCTGGTTTTCGCCGACGAAGTAGCGCTGGCTGTCGCCGGAGGCGTCCAGGCGGATGGTGCTGCCGTCGGATTCCCACGAAAAGGTGCCGGCCACGACTTCGGGCTGGGGCTGGCGGTCCAGGTACTGGGTCTGCTTTTCGTAGCGACCGTTGTCGGACAGGGTCACGCGCGTGCGGATGCCCGGGCAGTCGGCGCAGGGCAGCACGCCTTCGTAGCTGCCGGCCCAGTCCAGCGAGTCGCGCGCCGTGTGGCTGTCCACGGGGGCGGCGTTGCGCGACGGAGCGCAGGCGGTCAGGAAGGCTAGCGTCAGGGCGCAGGTCAGGGTGGTCTTGATCATCATGGCGAGCTCCTGTTTGGCAAAACCGGCCCACGATACGGATGGAAGCCGCGGGCCGCTGAAACCGGATGTAAGACGCGAGACGGCGCACGGAGGCGTGCATTACGCTGTCCTGCCCTTCATCCGACAGGCGCATCATCGCAATGAACGGCGAACACCGCTACCTCGTCCGCGTGGAATGGACCGGCAACACCGGCTCCGGCACGTCCGACTACAAGTCTTATTCGCGCAACCACCTGATCCAGGCCGAGGGCAAGCCCGACATCCCCGGCGCATCGGACCCCGCGTTTCGCGGCGACCGGACGCGCTGGAATCCGGAAGACCTGCTGGTCGGGTCGTTGTCGGCCTGCCACAAGCTCTGGTATCTGCACTTGTGCGCCGTCGAGGGCGTGCGCGTGCTGTCGTACCGCGACGAGGCCGAGGGCCTGATGGCCGAGGATCCCGAGCGCGGCGGGGCGTTCACGCGGGTGGTGCTGCGTCCCGTCGTCGGCGTGGCGCCGGGGGCGGACACGGCGCTGGCCGCCGCGTTGCACGAGCGCGCGCATCACTTCTGCTACATCGCCAATTCGGTGAATTTCCCGGTGCTGTGCGAGCCGCGCATCGTCGAGGAAGGCTAGGGCCGGGTATCGCGGGCGTCCATGGCGGCGGCGGGGCGGGGCCGTCGCGGCGATAATTTTTACAATTTTCCGGCGGCCGGTTGTCACGCGGCCGCCGGCTGTCTCGTCTTATGCACGACGGCGCTTCGCAATGGACGCCCGATCCCTTTTCCAACCGCATGAGCAGAGAGAGACCATCATGAGCATCGCCCGCCTGAATCCCTATACCGCCGCGCCCAAGGCCGTGAAGGCCATGCTGGCCCTGACCGAGGCCGCCGAGCATTGCGGCCTGGAAAAGAGCCTGATCGAGCTGGTCAAGATCCGTTCCTCCCAGATCAATGGCTGCGCCTATTGCATCCACATGCACTGCAGCGACGCCCGCAAGCTGGGCGAGACCGAGATGCGCATCTACCTGCTGCCGGCCTGGCGCGAGTCGTCGCTTTATTCCGGCCGCGAGCGCGCCGCCCTGGCCTGGACCGAATCGCTGACCCGGCTGGCGGACACCGGCGCGCCCGACGCCGACTACGACGAACTGGCCCGCCACTTCAGCGAAGAGGAGCGGGTTAACCTGACGCTGGTCATCAACATGATCAACGGCTGGAACCGCATCGCCGTCGGTTTCCGTTCCGTGCATCCCAAAGACTGAAGGCCGACGCCCAGCATGAGCGCACTGACCGCAGGCGACGCCGTCGCCGATTTCGAGCCCCATCGCCGTGTTTTGCAGGGACTGGCCTACCGCATGCTGGGCTCATGGTCCGAGGCGGAGGACATGGTGCAGGAAGCCTGGCTGCGCTGGCGCGATGTCGACCGAGCGCAGGTCGACGCGCCGCGCGCCTACCTGTCGCGCACCGTGACCCGCCTGTGCCTGGACTACATCAAATCGGCCCGCGCGCGCCGCGAGGAATACGTCGGCCCGTGGCTGCCCGAGCCGCTGCCCGACGCCGGCCTGTACGGCGGGCTGGGCGAGGGCGCGCTGGCGCATGATCTGTCGGTGGCGCTGATGCTGGCGCTGGAGCGGCTGTCGGCGCCCGAACGCGCCGCCTTCCTGTTGCACGATGTCTTCGACCAGCCTTACTCGGAGGTCGCACGGACGCTGGGACGCAACGAGGCGTCCTGCCGACAGCTGGCGTTGCGGGCGCGCGAGCGCGTGCGCGAGGCGCGGCCGCGCTTCGCGGCCACCGAGCAGGACGGCCTGCGCATCGCCGAGGCCTTCCTGCAGGCGTCGCGCGAAGGCGACCTGGGCGCCCTGCGGCAATTGCTGGCCGACGACGCCGTGCTGCACTCGGACGGCGGCGGCAAGAAGGCCGCCACGCTGCGACCGGTCATGGGCGGCGACAAGGTGGCGCGCTTCTTCGCCGGCATCGCGGGCAAGCCGGGCGGCAAGCTGCTGGGCGCGGCCGTGGTGCGCCTGAACGGCATGCCCGCCGTGCTGGGCACCGAGGCCGACGGCCTGCCGCGCTCGATATCGCTGGACATCCAGGATGGCCGGATCGTGGCGGTCTACATGGTGCGCAACCCTGATAAGCTGCGCCATGTCGCGGCCCTGGCGCCGCGCCAGTCCGCCGAACCCGATGCGCCCCTATCCCCCTGAACGATACGACCTGAACCTGCCCGCGCTGGACCTGCCCGGGCTGCGCCTGCGCGCCATGCGCGAGGCCGATGCCGATGATTGGCACGACTACATGCGCCTGGAGGAAGTGACGCGCCACACCAGCTGGCGGCTCGATGGCCCGGCCACTCTGTCGGCGCTGATCCGCGCCTATGCCGAGCCGGCGCGTTCCAACAGCATGCGGCTGGCGATCGCCGGGCCGGACGACAGGCTGGTCGGCACGATCGGCCTGAACGAAATCTCCATCCCGCACCGGCGCGCCGAGATCGCCTACGACCTGGCGCCGACGTATTGGGGCAGGGGCGTCGCCAGCGAGGCCTGCCGCAAGCTGGCCGAGTGGGCCCTGCGGGACCTGGGCTACGCCCGCATCCAGGCCACGGTGCTCGACACCAACCAGGCTTCGCTGCGGGTGCTGGGACGCTGCGGCTTCCAGCGCGAGGGGCTGTTGCACGCCTATCGCGAGGTCGCCGGCGCATCGCGCCACTTCTGGATCTACGCGCGCACCTGGCCGCCGGCGGGCGGCGCGGCTGATTGTGGCTGATGGGGCTGGCGGGGCTGGCAGGGCTGATGGCGTTGGCGTATCGCGCCGCCGGCACCATCGGCGCATCGCCGTCGCCGGCCTGCCGATGCGTCGGCGCAAGGTAGACTAGCCCCTTCCTTTTTATCGCCCATGGAGCCGCCGTGTCTGCCGCCCTGATCGTGATCGACGTGCAACGCGCCCTGTTCGAGACCTCGCCGCCGCCGGCCGATGCCGACGCTGTGCTCGAACGCATCAATGCGCTGGCCGACCGCGCCCGCGCCGCCGGCGCGCCGGTCATCTACGTCCAGCACGAAACCCGCGACGGGGCGATGGCCGCCGGCCAGCCTGGCGTGGACCTGGATTTACGGCTCACGCCGGCGCCCGGCGACCGGCGCGTGCGCAAGACCACGCCCGACTCGTTCCTGCGCACCACCCTGTCCGACGAGCTGGAGGCGGCTGGCGCGTCGCGCCTGGTGATCTGCGGCTATGCCACCGAGTTCTGCGTGGACACCACCGTGCGCCGCGCGGCCGGGCTGGGCTTTCCCGTGACGCTGGCGGCCGACGCCCACACCACCCACGACAAGCCGCATGCTCCCGGCGCCCGCATCCGCGAGCACCACAATGCCACGCTGCCGGCGATCAGCAGTTTCGGCGTGCGGATCCAGGCGCTGCCGGCCGCCGCCATCGATTTCCCGGCCGGGGGTGGGGCCTGATGGATCCGGAGCTGCTGTCGCTGCTGGTCACGCGGACCATGCCTTTCGGCAAGTACCAGGGCCGGCTGATCGCCGACCTGCCCGGGCCGTACCTGGCCTGGTTCGCGCGCAAGGGCTTTCCGCCCGGCGAGCTGGGCCGGCTGCTGGCGCTGATGCACGAGCTGGACCATAACGGGCTGGCTTCCCTGCTGGCGCCGCTGCGCAAGACGGGCGCTGGCAAGGTGGGCCAGGGCAAGTGAAGCGGGCGGGACAGGGGC
>NZ_JCBANH010000116.1:0-19163 GCF_059760925.1 Achromobacter sp. 1011791174 | reverse complement strand
GGTGACCACACGCCCCGTCCGCGAGGCTCTCTGGCGGGAATGCGGGCCGCACCGGTCTATCCGGGGTGCGGACGCTACAAGCGCCACGGATTTGCAGAGAGGCTTCAGCGCCAGCTACTTCCGCAGGACTGCTGCCCTTGAGCGTGGCAACATCTGCTTCTGACTACGGCATGCCCTGGGGCTGGCAGCCAGAAACTCGCTGATCCGTTCCACCGCCTGCCGCAAGAACGCTTCTAGCTCAGTTGCCGCCGCAACGCCTCGAAGAACAGCGCCGACTGCAAGCGCTCGGATTGCACCTGCGCCGCCACTTTGCCGGCCAGCTCCGGATTCACCGGCGCCAGCGGACGCCCCGTCGATTGCGCGAGCACCTGCGCCTGGCAGGCGCGCTCCAGATAGAACAGATCGTCGTAAGCGTAGTCCAGCCGCTCGCCGCATACCACCACACCGTGATTGGCCAGGAACACGATATCCGCGCCCTGCATGGCGTGCGCGATGCGTTCGCCTTCGCTGACATCCAGCGCCAGCCCGTTATAGTCGCGGTCGATCGCGAGCCTGCCATGAAAGCGCATGGCGTTCTGCGACAGAGTGGTGTCCAGCGCCCGGTCCGAGGTCAGCGTCAATGCCGTGGCGTGGGGCATGTGGGTATGCAGCACACAGGCTTTGCCGGCAATGCGATGGATGGCTGCATGAATGAACATGGCGGTCGGTTCCACGGCATGCCGACCCGCCAGCTTGTTGCCCCGGGCATCGATGAGCACGATGTCCTCGGCTTGGACTTCGTGCCACATCAGCCCGCGTGGATTGAGCAGGAAGAGATCCGAATCGCCTGGCAAGGCCACACTGAAATGATTGCAGACGCCTTCGCCCAGACCATGCGCCGCGGCCGCTCTCAAGGCCAGCGCCAGATCGGCACGCAGCGCATGGATGGGCTCTGAATGAAACAGCGCTTCAGTGAACTTGGAATCGTGGTTCATGACAGCCTTTGCAGGTAAGAGGAAAGCGCTGGTCAGATCCAGCCCGCTTGGCGGAACAGGCCGATGACCTGATCCAAGGTGGATACGGTAGCGTCGGGACGGTAGTCAGGCAAGCATTGGCGGCCTGTGCCCCGGTCGATCCAGACACAGCGAAAGCCGATGTCGCGCGCGGCGGCGTGATCGAGATGAGGGCTGGCGCAGATATGGACGACCTGGTCGGGCGTGACGCCCAGGCTGGCGTGCGCGTGGGCGAAGATCTGGCGCGAAGGTTTGTAGGCGCCGGCCTGCTCGGCCGTAATGACGCGGTCGATGTGGCCGCCCATCTGCGAGACATTGCCGGCGATGATGGCGTCGTCGGTATTCGAGATGATGCACAGACGGAAGCCGGCCTGCTTCAGCGCGCCCAGCGTGTCCACGACTTCGGGGAAGGGCGGCATGGCCGAGATGCCGCCGATCAGCGTATCGGCGTCCTCGGGGCGATACGCCATGCCCAGCTCGCGCATCGTCAGGCGCAACGATTCCCGCGTGATGTCGGCGAAGCGCTGGTGCGGCGGCGTGCGTTCGAGCCGATGTTCATGACCATCGTAGACGTGCAGGAACTGTTCCGGCGACGGCAGCGGGCCGCTCTGCGCGGACGGGCCCAGGATGCGGGCGACGGCGGCTTGCAGGCCTTCATCCCATTGAATCAGGGTGCCATAGCAATCGAAGGTCAGCCATTGAGGCCGGGGAAGAGCGGTGAGCGGCATGGAGCGTCCTCATGTTTGCGGATACAGCTGTTGGCAGGCGCGAGGCCCATCGCCAGCGTAGTGCCGCGCTTGTGAGTAGTAAAATTAATAAAAAAACTGAAGTCAGTTATTTATTGGATATCGATAAGCCATGCTCGATCTGGAATTGCTCAGGACGCTGGTGTGCGTGGTCGACGAAGGCAGCTTCACGCGCGCGGCCAGCCGCGTGCACCGGACCCAGTCCACGGTCAGCCAGCAGGTGCGCAAGTTGGAGCAGGCCGTCGGCAAGACCCTGTTGCTGCGCGACCGGACGGGCAGCAACGTGTCCGCGACCGAAGACGGCGAGCTGATGCTGGCGTATGCGCGCCGCCTGCTGGCGATCGCTGATGAGGCGCAGCAAGTACTGTCGGCGCCGCGCTCGGCGCGAGTGCTGCGGCTGGGTGTGCCGGAAGATTTCGACGTTGCGCGCCTGACCGTGCTGCTGGCGAAGTTCAGCGCCCGTCATCCGGACCTGCGCCTGGAGACCGTCAGCGGCATGAGCACGGGGCTACGCGAGCGCCTGGCGGCGGGCGCGCTGGATCTGGCGCTGGTCAAGCGCGAACCGGGCGATGGTCCTTGCCTGGCAGCATGGCCGGAAGCCTTGGTATGGGTGGGAGAGCCGCGCATCGTCCGCGAGGCAGCGTCCGTGCCGCTGGTGCTGTTCCCGCAGGGCTGCATCTATCGCAAGCGCATGATCTACGCGCTGGAAAGCGCCGGGCGCGCCTGGCATGCGGCGTACCACAGCCATAGCCTGGCCGGGGTGCAGGCGGCCGTGGCCGCAGGATTGGGCGTCAGCCTGCTGCCGGCCTACGCGCGCCTGCCGGGTCAGGCCGTGTTGGGCGGGAAGCACGGTTTCGAGGCCGCACCGGCGACCGAATTGGCCATCGTAGGCGAGCATCGCGGCTTGTCCATGGCGCATCGGGATCTGATCGGCGCCCTGGAACAGGCCATCGGTGGCTCGTGTGCCGTCTGATGCGGCCAACGCCTCGGCGCGTTGTCAGGCCGGGACGCCGAGCAAGACCGGGGCTCGTTCGTCAGGTGCTCATGCCCTGGGGAGCCGCGACACGCGTCGGCGGCGGGTGTCCGGCCAATCCGCGTGATGCAGGACCGGCCGATTCAGTCCACGTCGCCGTCGACGTAGAACCACTGACCCTGCTCACGCACGAAGCGGCTGAGCTCATGCATGCGGTGCGCGCGGCCTGCCTGGCGGCTGCGCGCGACGAATTCCACGGTTGCGTGATCGGCGTCTTGCGCCTGTGCGCGCTTGATCGTCAGTCCCAGCCATTTGAGATCGGCCGGGTTGGGTTCCAGCGCAGTGGGGCGCGTATCCGGATGCCAGGTCGCGAGCAGATAGCCCAGTCGATCCAGCACGAAGGCGCTGTAGCGCGAGCGCATCAGGGCCTCGGCGTCGGGCGCCTGCAGGAACTGCGGGCCGGCATGCCAGCGGCCGCAGCATTCGGCGTAGCGCTTGCCGCTTTCACAGGGACAGGGTTGCGTGGCGGCGTCGGCTTTACGGGTCACGTGAGTAAGGGCGCTCAGGCCAGCAGGTCGTTGTATTCAGGGTGACGCCGCATGTACACCGCCGCGTAGGAGCACAGCGGGCGCACGCGCCAGCCCTGCGCGCGCGCCGTCTCCAGCGCATGGCGGGTCAGCTCGGCGGCAATGCCGCGCCCGCCGACTTCGGACGGAACGCCGGTGTGCACGATGGACATGATGCCGTCCTGCAACTGATAGTCGAGCACGCACGGGACGCCGTCCACGATCGCGGTGAAGCGTGAATGCCCGGCGTCGTGCGTAACGGAAATCGGGAGCGTCGTCATGGGCGCAGAATCCTGTGATGGTCGGGAAAGGCGGCGGATCATGCCAGGATACCAGCCCGCCGGCGCGACGCGCGCGGCGGGCCTTGGCTTGCCGGTCCGCCGGTCGCTCAGCGGCGCAGCGTCTTCAGCAGGGCCGTGAGATCCGCGTCGCGCGCCTGCGCCAGCTCGGCGATGCTGCGGCCGCCGGCTTCGGCGTTGACGCCTGCGATCAGCCGCTGGCGCAGCTCGGGCGTGACCTCGGGCGCGCCCAGGTCGTCCCACCAGGTCTGCACCGGTCCCAGCAGATGGTCCATGAAATGACCCAGTCCGCCCGCGCCGCCGCCCAGGTTGAAGGTCATGTGCGGGCCGAACAGCGCCCAGCGCAGGCCCGGGCCCTGAGAGACGGCGGCATCGATATCCGCCACGCTGGCGACGTTTTCGGCCGCCAGATGGATGGCTTCGCGCCAGACCGCCGCCTGCAGGCGGTTGGCGATATGGCCCGGCACTTCCTTGTTCAGGCGGATCGGGTACTTGCCAAGCTCGCGATAGAAGGCGATGGCGCGTTCGATCGTTTCCTCGGAGGTCTGCTTGCCGCCCACCACTTCGACCAGCGGGATCAGGTGCGGGGGATTGAAGGGATGGCCGATCACGAAGCGCTCGGGCCGCGCACAGCCGGATTGCAGGCGGCTCATGATCAGGCCGGACGAGCTGGACGCGACGATGGCGTGCGCGGGCAGCGCGGCGTCCATGCGCGCGAATAGCGCGGTCTTGAAGTCCTCGCGTTCCGGCGCGTTTTCCTGCACGAAGTCCGCGTCCTTCAGGGCGGCCTCCAGGTCGGGCTCGAAGCGCAGCGCGTCGGGATTGGCGCCGGCGGCCACGCGACCCAGCTCGGCCAGCACCGGCCAGGCGGCGCGCACCCGTTCGCGGGTCAGCGGCTCGGCATCGGGCGCCGGGTCGCTGACCACCACTTCCAGGCCATGCGCCAGGAACAGCGCGGCCCAACTCGCGCCGATGGTGCCCGCGCCGACGATGGCGACACGGCGGATGGCGGGATGCGTGGACGGATGCGGCATGGGAAGACTCCTGGTCGGTTGTGTAACGCCAGCATTGTGAAGCAAAGCGGGGACCGTTGCCATGACGCGGCGCAGACGGCAAGATACGTCCGGTCCAACCCATGCCAGGAGAACAGATGGACAGCATCCAGGACGGACGCCATGCCCGCGCGGCGTCGAACGCGGGCGCCGCCGTGCCTTACTTTTGCCAATGGGAATTGGCCCACCTGGCCGGGGCCATCATCCGCGGCGAACTGGACCTGAAGGACGATCCGGCCTGGGCCGGTTCCGGCGCGGCCGACGTCGACGAGTACGCGCGCTGGGCCAGCCACGTCTGCGGCATGGCCTGCCTGAAGATGGTGCTGGCCGCGCGCACCGGACGCGTCCATCCCACGTTGGCGCTTGCGCGAGGCAGCCTGCCCTATGGCGCCTATGCGGTGGACGGCGACGACATCAAAGGCATGATTTACGCGCCCTTCGTGCGCTATGTGGAAGAGGTACACGGCCTGCGCGCGCGCGTGCATGTGGACCTTGCAACGGCCGCGCTACCGGCCTTGCTGGACGAGGCCGAGTTCTTCATGGCGTCGGTGCATCCGTCGATCCGCTGGCCCGACCAGCCGCCGCCGAAGAAGGGCGGGCACCTGGTGCTGGTGACGCGCGCCAGCGCGGACGAGATCGTGTTCCACAATCCATCAGGCGAACCGGCGGTCGACGGCCGGCCCGGCACACAGGCGGACGCGCGCTTGGCGTCCGCCGTGTTCGACCGCTATTTCGCGGGCCGCGGCGTGGCCATCCTGCGCGGCTGAAGAGGGCCGTGCGTCGCGTCAACGATTGCGTGCACGGCGGAGATAGCGCGCGGCCAGCAGGCCGGCGCACAGATAGCTGGCCGCGATGACGGCGTAGGCCAGGGGCAGGCTGTCGTTCCAGTCGGGCGCCCGGTGCAGGATGGTGCCCATCAGCGCCACGCCCACCAGCGTGCCGGACTGACGGTTGGCGTTCAACGCGGCCGCGCCGCTGTTGGCGTGGGCGGTGCCCGATACCTGCATCACCAGGCTGGTCATGGCCGGCACCACGAGGCCCAGGCCCAGATTGGCGCCGGTCGCCAGCAGCGCGAAGCACCAGTAAGGCATGCCGGGCGACATGGCGACGATGCTGGCCGCGCTCAGTACCGTGGCGATGGACAGGCCGCCCAGCAGCGCGGCCGACACATTCCAGCGCGCCGCGATGCGGCCCGAGGCCAGGTTGCCGATCGAAAATATCGCCAGCATGGGCACCATCTGGATGCCGGTCTGCAATGCGTCCGCGCCGCGCGCCTGCTGCAGGAACAGGCTGATCAGGAACAGCTGGCCGTAGCCGCCCAGATTGATCAGGAATCCCACGCCGTTCGCGGCCGCGAAGCGCGGCGTTTCGAACAGCGCGCGCGGCAGGATGGGATCGGCGTGGCGGCGCTCGCGCCGCACCAGCAGGATCGCCGCCGCCAGCGCCAGCGCGATGGCCGTCGCGATGCGGGGCGAGGACCAGCCATAGGCATTGCCTTCGATCAGCGCGTAGCTGGCGGTCGCCAGCGCGGCCATGCCGAGCAGGTGACTGGAGGCGTTGAGCGCGCGCGGGCGGCGCGGCGCCGGCTGGATGCGGCGGCTGGCCAGCCACAGACCCGCCAGCCCCAACGGCAGATTGATGAGAAAGATGCCGCGCCAGCCGAACTGATGGATCAGCACGCCGCCCAGCAAGGGGCCCGATGCGCCGGCCACGGCCACGATGGCGGACCAGGCGCCCAGCATGCGGTTGCGGGTGCGTTCTTCCGTATAGGCGTGCGTCAGCAGGCTGAGCGAACTGGGCATGAACAGCGCCGCGCCCACGCCCTGCAGCATGCGCGCGGCGATCAACGCGGGGCCGTCGGGCGCCATGCCGCACAGCAACGAGGCCAGCGTGAACACGGCCAGTCCCGCCTGGTAGATGGTCTTGGCCCCGTAGCGGTCGGCCAGCGCGCCGGCCGCGAGCAGCAGCGCCGCGAAAGCCAGGGTGTAGGCGTCGGCGATCCACACCAGGTCGGTCAGGGGGACGCCGAATTGCGCGGCGATGCCGGGCAGGGCGACATTGACCACGGTGACGTCGAGCATGGCCATGATGAAGCCGATCGCCAGCGTGGCCAGCGGCATGAGGCTGGCGGTTGCCGCGGGCGCGGCGGGTGTGGCGCGAACAGGGGGTTGAGTGCAGGCGGTATTCATGGGGCATTGCGTGTTTCGAGGCCGGGGCTGCCAATGTAGGCGCTGCATGAAATGCAAAAAAGCCGTATAAATGCGTCTCCATGATGCAAATTTGCATCGATGGCGGATGCACCGCGTCCTTTGGGGGAGCGATATGGATTGGGACAACGCGCGGGTATTCCTCGCCATCTATCGCAACGGCACGCTGCGCGGCGCGGCCGCGCTGCTGCAGATCGACCAGGCCACGGCGGGCCGGCGCCTGGCCGCGCTGGAACGGTCGCTGGACGCGCGCCTGTTCCTGCGCACGCCGGCCGGCTATGTGCCGACCGCCGCCGGGGAGCTGGCTTTCGCGGCCGCTGAACGCATGGAGCAGGCGGCAGACCAGCTGCAGCGCCAGATGCAGGGGCTGGATCATCGCCTGTCGGGCGTCGTGCGCGTGGCCTCCTCGGAAGCCATCGGCAGCTACTTCGTGATGGACGCGGTCAAGCGCCTGCATGCGCGGCACCCGGACATCACGATATCGCTGTCGACCTCGATCAAGCTGAGCAACCTGACGCGGCGCGAAGCCGATCTGGCGATCCGCAACGTCCGGCCCGACAGTCCCGACCTGATCCATCGTCATCTCGCGCGCAAGGACACCGGGCTGTATGCCGCGCCGTCCTATCTGCGCCAGCGCGGCGAACCCAAGCCGGGCACGGCCTTCGCCGGGCACGCGCTGGTGACCTATCAGCAGTCGGCGTTGCCGGGCTGGTCCGATGCCTTCTGCGGCGAGCCCACCGGCAATGGCCACGTCGCCATCGAGCTGAACTCCGCCATGATGATCATCGATGCCGTGCGGGCCGGGCTGGGCATCGGCGAGCTGCCCGTGCACATGGCGGCGCGCCATCCGGAACTGGTCCGCATCTGGCCGCAGCGGGCCGGTTCCTATGACCTGTGGCTGGTGATGCACGGCGACCTGAACCGGACCGCGCGGGTGCGCGCCGTGGCCGATGCCATCGTCGAGGTGTTCGAGCAGGAATAGGACCGGACCGCGCGCGGGCCTGCTGGCTGCGCCGCTTGTGGCCGCGCGCAAGCGGCGCTAAGGTTGACGCTCCCGTCTTGTCCGATGATCCCATCCACCAGGAGTCGCGCGTGTCCGAACTTTGGCGTCTGTCCGCCGCTGAGCTTGCCAGCCTGATCCGCAAACGTGAAGTGTCCGCCGTGCAGGCCGCGCAAAGCGCGCTGGCGCGGCTCGATGCCGTCAATTCCCGCATCAACGCCGTGGTCGATCATCGACCCGAGGATGCGCTGTCGCAGGCCGCCGCCCTGGACCAGCGGCTGGCGCGCGGCGAAGACCCGGGCCCGCTGGCCGGCGTGCCGGTCACGGTGAAGGTCAATGTGGACCAGGCCGGCTATGCCACCACCAATGGCGTGACGCTGCAGAAGGACGTGATCGCCCAGGCCAACAACCCGGTCGTCGACAACCTGCTGCGCGCCGGCGCGGTGGTGCTCGGTCGCACCAACACGCCGGCGTTTTCGCTGCGCTGGTTCACCAGCAACCAGCTGCACGGCGATACGCGCAATCCGCGCAATGCCGCGCTCACGCCTGGCGGCTCGTCTGGCGGCGCCGCCGCGGCCGTGGCGGCCGGCATCGGCCATATCGCGCACGGCACCGATATCGCCGGCTCGATCCGCTATCCGGCCTATGCTTGCGGCGTGCATGGCCTGCGGCCCACGCTGGGCCGCGTGGCGGCCTTTAACGCGGCCTTGCCCGAGCGCTCGCTGGGCGGGCAGATCACCGCCGTGTCCGGTCCCTTGGCGCGCAGCATCGCCGACTTGCGCCTTGGGCTGGCCGCGATGGCCGCGCCCGATCCGCGCGATCCGTGGTGGGCGCCCGCGCCGCTGGAGGGGCCGGCCGCGCCGAAGCGCGTGGCGCTGTGCTTTTATCCCGATGGCCTGGAGACCGAGCCCGCGGTGGTCAAGGCGCTGCAGGACGCGGCCCGGCGCCTGGGCGAGGCCGGCTGGCGCGTCGATACGCTGGACGCGATCCCGCCGCTGAAGGAAGCCGCCGATCTGCAGATCCGCATGTGGCTGGCCGATGGCTACGACGCCATGGTCGAGGCCGCGCGCAAGGAAGGCGACCGGGGCGCCCTGGTCGCGCTGGCCGGGCAGCGCGAACGCGCCGCCGGCATGGACCTGGCCAGGTACTCCGCCCTGCTAACGCGGCGCGCCACGCTGACGCGGCAGTGGGAACTGTTCTTCGCCGAGTACCCGGTGCTGCTCTTGCCGGTGTCGGCCGAGCTGCCTTTCCCGGACCAGCTCGATCTGGCCGGCGACGAAGCCTATGCGCGCGTCTGGCGCGCGCAGATGCCGCAGATCGGCGTGCCGTTCATGGGCTTGCCGGCCCTGTCCGTGGCCATGGGCAGCGTGCCGGGCGCGAAGGGGACGATCCCGGTGGGCGTGCAGCTCATGGCGGGCCGTTACCGCGAGGACCTGTGCCTGGCCGCGGGCGAGGTGATCGAGGCGGCGGGCCAGCCGATCGACATCGCCGAACCCGAAGCCTGAGGTCGGCGTCGAAGCCGGACGCGGATGCCGCAGCCAGCCTCGAGGTTTGATCCAGCGGGGATTCTGCGTCGGATATCAAACTGCTGGCGGGCGCGCGCGGCGCGCCTCAACCCGTCGTCAGGGATGGCACGCCATGCTGGCCGGCGCCGGCCTGCCACTCGTGGCGCAGCAGCCCCATGATGCCGGTATCCCATCGCTGCTCGCCGACCCGCGTCGACGCGCGACGCACGCCTTCGAGCTTGAATCCCAGCGCTTCATAGGTGCGCAGGGCGGGCTGGTTGAACATGTAGACGTTCAGCTCCAGCCGCTCGATGCCCGGCGTGCTGAACGCTTCCTGGATCATCAGCGCCGTCAACGGGCGGGCCAGTCCCTGGCCGCGCATGGCGGGCGCGACGGCGACGCGGCCCAGGCGCGCGTTGCCGTCATGCCATTCATAGGCGAGCTGCGCATGTCCGACCGGCGCGCCATCGCGGCAAACCATCCAGCAGCGGCGCGCGGGCGGCGTGCTCCGGCCTTCGGCCAGCATGGTTTCCACGTGCAGCGGCGTGAGCGGATAGGAGAGCTGCGAGCCGCCCCATTGGACGACATCGGCAAGGCTGGAGAACCAGCCGGCAAGGAGGGAATGGTCTTCTGCCGTGAGCGGGCGCAGGGTCAGCATGGTGGCGGGGGCGCGTATGCGCCAGGTGACGCCGCGCACGGCATGCGCGCGGACCGGCGCCACAGTATAGGCGGGCGCCGGCCGCGCCGTTTAGCCGCGCGCTTCGAAGCGCAGGCGCAGCACGCCCAGGTCGCCGTAGGCGATCTCGAGATCGCGGCCCGCCGGCACGTCCAGGAAGCCGGCATACGAGCCGGTGATGACATGCTGGCCGGCGCGCAGGCCGGCGCCTTGTTCACGCAGGAAGTTCGCCAGCCAGTACAGACCGGCCTTGGGCCGGCCGTTGGGATGGATGCCCGCGTGCTGCTCGGCATCCTGGCCGTCCACGGACAGCGTGATGGTCATGCTGGCGGGCGCGTCGTCGGCGGACGCGATGCGCGGTCCCAGCACCAGGCCCTGGTTGAACATGTGGTCGGCCAGCAGCTCGGGCAGGCTGGCGTGCTCCGGCAGCGCATAGCGGCACCCCAGCACTTCCAGCGCCAGCCGGGCGCCGCCGACGGCGGCATCGATCTCGGCTTCGCTGTAGGGCTGTGCTCGCGCCGGCAGATCGCGCGCCAGTTCGAAGGCGATCTCGGGTTCGACGCGCACGACGGCGCCCTGCGCGGGTACTGGCGAGGCGGCGCTGAAATGGACGGTGGATGTGTAGATGGGAGCCACCACGGATTTTTCGGGCGTGGGTAGCGCGCTCTTCCAGGCGGCGATGTCGTCGCGCCGCGTTTCGCGCAGCAGGCGGGCGGTGCTGCGTTGCACGGCGAAGGCCTGGCCCTGCGTCTGCGGCCGGCAATCGGCGGGCAGGCGCGGGCCGGGCACGCCGGCGTCGCGGGCGGCGATCAGGAAACGGGCGGCGTCGACGCTGCCGGGATACTCTTCGATCAGGATTCGCATGGCGTCACATTCCCAGGAACAGCAGGGTCCACAGGGCGATCATGGCGATCAGCCCGAGCCAGCAGGCGCCCCAGAAGCCCACTACCGGCCACTTGAGCGACAGCGGCACCTGCTTCGGATCCACATGGGCCAGCAGGCGGTTGGCGTTGCCGACGAGCCAGAAACGCGTGCCGGGGAACATCAGCCGGAAGAAATAATCGAGCATGATCGCCGCCTGGATGGCCAGCGGATACTGGTTGAAGGCCCGGTGCTCCAGGTAGGGATGCTTGAGCCGGGCGTTGATCTGTTTGGCCTTGAAGAAGAACAGCACGATGCCGCTGATCGAGCAGGTGACGAAGCACAGCACGAACAGGCTGAAGGCCAAGGCCAGCGCGGGGGTATGCATGACGAGAGTTCCGGGGTTACGCGGCGCGCAGGCCGCGATGAGTGTCTGCCGTGAAGTACGGCGTCAGCCGCGCAACTGGCCTTCGCCGTTGAGCACCCATTTCAGCGTGGTCAGGCCTTCCAGTCCGACCGGGCCGCGCGCGTGCAGGCGGTTGGTCGAAATGCCGATCTCGGCGCCCAGCCCGTACTCGAAGCCGTCGGCGAAGCAGGTGGGCAGGTTCACGTAGACCGAGCTGGAATCGACCTCGCGCTGGAAGCGCTGGGCCGCGGACAGGTCCTCGGTGACGATGGCGTCGGTGTGGCCGGAACCCCAGCGGGCGATGTGTTCGATGGCATCGTCCAGCGTGTCGACGATGCGCACCGCCAGGACCGGGCCCAGGTACTCGGTGCCCCAGTCTTCTTCCGTGGCGGGCTTGAGATGGGGCAGCAGCGCCAGCGTGCGCGGGCAGCCGCGCAGTTCGACGCCGCGATCGGCGAAGTCCGCCGCCAGGCTGGGCAGGATCGACACGGCCGCGACCGCGTCCACCAGCAGCGTTTCCATGGCGCCGCAGATGCCGTAGCGGTAGGTCTTGGCGTTGATGGCGATGGCGTGGGCCTTGTCGGGATCGGCGGCCGCGTCGATGTAGACGTGGCAGTTGCCGTCCAGGTGCTTGATCAGCGGCACGCGCGCTTCCTGGGCCAGGCGCGCGATCAGGCCCTTGCCGCCGCGCGGCACGATGACGTCGATGTGCTCGGTCATGGTGATCAGCTTGCCGACCGCGGCCCGATCGGCCGTGGCCACCACCTGCACCGCGTCCTGCGGCAGTCCGGCGGCCGCCAGGCCGGCCTGGACCACGCGGCCCAGCGCGATGTTCGAGTGCAGCGCCTCGCTGCCGCCGCGCAGGATGGCGGCGTTGCCGGACTTCAGGCACAGCGCGGCCGCGTCGATGGTCACGTTGGGGCGCGATTCGTAGATGATGCCGATCACGCCCAGCGGCACGCGCATCTGCGCGACGCGCATGCCGTTGGGGCGCAGCGAAGTGGCGGTGACGCTGCCGACGGGGTCGGGCAGGGCGGCGATCTGGCGCAGGCCCTCGGCCATCAGTCCCAGCGTCTTGTCGGACAGGGCCAGGCGGTCCAGCAGCGCCGGTTCCAGGCCATTGGCCCGGGCCGCGGCCAGGTCTTTTTCATTGGCGGCCTTGAGTTCGTCGCGGCTGGCAGCCAGTGCGTCGGCCATGGCGTGCAGCGCCCGGTTCTTGGCGGCGCCGTTGGCGCGCATCATGGCGCGCGAGGCGCGGCGGGCATTTTCGCCCAGGGTGAGCATGGCGTGTTCGATGGTGGACGAGGACATGGCGGCGTCGATCATGAAATAGGGCGGCGCGGGCGCGGCCGGGGGATGGCGTTAGTGTAGCCGGCAGGGGCCGGGCGAAATCGGGGGCAGGGAAGGGACAGGCGGCCGTGCCGCCTTCACGGTCGGGCGCCGGCGGCGGCCACGCGCAGCGCCAGCCGCGTCATTTCTTCCCAGGGATCGGACAGGCGTCCGGGCACGGACAGGCCCTTGATGAGCCGGTCGACTTCATGCGCATGCTGCACGGCGGCCGGCCAGACCGCGGGCTGCACGCGCGACAGCGCCTGCAGCGCCAGGCGTTCGTGGGCGCCGAAGATGCGCAGCCGGCGCATCAGGCCGTTGGCGTCCTGGCCCAGCGCGCGGGCCTCGGCGATGCGCGCGAGCAGGCGGATTTCCTCGCCGACCGCCCACAGCACCAGGGGCAGCGCTTCGCCCTCGGCGCGCAGGCCGTCGATCATGCGGATGGTGCGGGCAATATCGCCGGCCAGCATGGCGTCGCGCAGGCCGAAGACATCGTAGCGGGCCACGTTCAGCACGGCGCGCTCCACGTCCTCGGCGGCCAGCTGGCCCTCGGGATAGAGCAGGCCCAGCTTCTGGATTTCCTGGTGGGCGGCCAGCAGGTTGCCTTCGACCTTGTCGGCCATCCATTGCAGGGTGGCGTTGTCGGCGCGCTGGTTCTGGCGCGCCAGCCGCATGCCCACCCAGGCGGGCAGCCGCCCGCGCTCGATGCTGGCGATGTCCACCATCATGCCGCCCCGGGCCAGCGCCTGGACCCAGCGGCTTTCGCGCGTGGCCTTGTCCAGCCGTGGCAGGGAAATCAGCACCAGCGTGTCGGCATCGGACTGGCCCTCGGCCTGCTCGGCCAGGCGGGCCAGCGTGTCGGCGCCCGCCTTGCCGGGCTTGCCCGTGGGGATCTTGATTTCGAGGATGCGGCGGTCGCCGAACAGCGACACGCTTTGCGTGGCCGCCAGCACCGAACTCCAGTCGCTGCGGGCGTCCATCACCATGGACAGCCGCTCGGTGTAGCCGGCGCCGCGCGCCGAAGCGCGCAGCGCGTCCACGGCCTCGGTGACGAGCAGCGGCTCGTCGCCGGACACCGTATACATCGGCGCGAGCCGGTTGCCGGCCCGTTGCAGGTGTTCCGCCAGGCGATCCGCGTCCAGGGGTTGTGCCATGGACGCCTAGCGCGACAGCGGCGCGTCGGTGGTGGACGGCGTCTGCCAGGGGGCGGGAGTGTTGACCGGCTGGGCCGCGTTCGGGTCGTACACCGGCGCGTCCACGCCATCCTCGCTCTTGCCGGGATTCTCGAACGCCTTGCGCACGTCGGGCGCGGTCATGCGGCGCAGCAGGCGCGACACCAGGTCGCGTTGCATGGCCTTGTACAGCGTCTCGATCTGGCCTTGCTTGGCCTGCACGATCTGGTCGTCATACGGCATTTCGCGGTAGATCGACAGCGTGGTGTCCGGGATCAGCGCGTTGCCCTTGGCATCGATCAGGCGGAAGGTGAAGTTGATGCCGAGTTCATACGATTCGACGCGGCCCTGAGCGTTGAGCGAGACTTCGCGCAAGCTGCGTGCGTCGTTGACCTGCTGCAGGATGGCCTGCGCTTCCTTCGGACTGTTGACGAGCTTGGTATTGGGCGAAGCCGCGCGCAGCGAACGGCGCACGTCGGCGCCGAACTGCGTGTTGTCGGCAATGCCGACATACAGGGTGTCGAACGGCATCGGCGTGACGCCCCGCAGCGCGAAGCCGCAGGCGGAGAGCAGCATGAACAGCGCCAGGCAGGCGCCGCGCAGCAGCCAGGATTGGCGGGGGGAGTGCGTGTGTTGCCCGGCGAAGTGCATGCTTGACCTCATCAGCCTACGACGTTGACCAGTTTGCCCGGAACCACGATGACGCGCTTGGGCGGGCGGCCCTCCAGGTAGCGGGCGACCTCTTCCTGTTCGGCCGCGAGCTTCTCGATGTCCTCGCGGGCCGCCTGCGCGGCGACGCGGATCGAGCCGCGCAGCTTGCCGTTGACCTGCAGCATCAGCTCGATCTCGTCGGCGATCAGCGCGGCTTCGTCCACGTGCGGCCAGGGGGCGTCGAGCAGGTCGCCCAGCTCCTTGGCGTAGCCCAGGTCCTGCCACAGATGCCAGGTGACGTGCGGCACCACCGGATACAGCACGCGCAGCAGGACGCCCAGCGTCTCGGCGCGGGCGGCGTCGGCGTGCGGGCCGTCCGGCAGCTTGGCGTCGTCGATGGCGTTCAGCATCTTCATGCAGGCCGACACCACGGTGTTGTACTGAATGCGCTGATAGTCGTAGTCGGCTTGCTTGAGCAGGCCGTAGACCTCGCGACGCAGGTCCTTGACCGGGGCCGGCGCGCCGGTCCAGTCGGCGCCCTGGGCCAGGCCGCGCGCCACGGCTTCGCGCTGCGCGTAGCTGATGGACCACAGGCGGCGCAGGAAGCGGTTCGAGCCTTCCACGCCAGAATCCGACCATTCCAGCGTCTGCTCGGGCGGGCTGGCGAACATGACGAACAGGCGCGCGGTGTCGGCGCCCAGCGTATCGATCAGCGATTGCGGGTCGACGCCGTTGTTCTTCGACTTGGACATGGTGCCCACGCCGCCGTAGGTGATGTCGGAGCCGTCGGACTTGAGCTTGGCGCCGGTGATGGCGCCGCGCGCGTCGTAGACGTTCTCGACCTCCTCGGGCCAGAAGTATTCGATGCCGCCCTGGGCGTTCTTGCGCGAGTAGATGTGGTTCAGCACCATGCCCTGGCACAGCAGCTTGGTGAAGGGCTCGTCGAAGTTGAGCATGCCCATGTCGCGCATGACCTTGGTCCAGAACCGGGCGTACAGCAGGTGCAGCACCGCGTGCTCGATCCCGCCGATGTACTGGTCCATCGGCATCCAGTAGTCGTTGCGTCCGTCCACCATGGCCTGGTCGTTGCCCGGCGAGGTGTAGCGCATGAAGTACCAGGACGAGTCCACGAAGGTGTCCATGGTGTCGGTTTCACGGCGCGCCGGCTTGCCGCAGCTGGGGCAGGCGCAGGACAGGAAGGCTTCGTTCTTGGCCAGCGGGTTGCCGCTGCCGTCGGGGATCAGGTCGTCGGGCAGCACCACCGGCAGGTCCTTCTCGGGGACCGGCACCGGGCCGCAATCCGGGCAGTGGATGATGGGGATCGGGGTGCCCCAGTAGCGCTGGCGCGAGATGCCCCAGTCGCGCAGGCGCCAGGTGGTCTGCTTCTCGCCCAGGCCTTGCGCGCCCAGGTCGGCGGCGATGGCGTCCACGGCTTCCTTGTACGACAGGCCGTCGTACTTGCCGGAATTGATCGTCAGGCCGGACTGCTTGTCGCCGTACCATTCCTGCCAGGCCTGGTCGGAGTATTCCTTGCCGGCCACGGCCACGACCTGGCGGATCGGCAGCTGGTACTTGCGGGCGAAGGCGAAGTCGCGCTCGTCATGCGCCGGCACGCCCATCACGGCGCCGTCGCCGTAGGTCATGAGCACGTAGTTGCCGACCCAGACCTCGACCTCGGCGCCCGTGACCGGGTGCGTGACGTACAGGCCGGTGGGCATGCCTTCCTTTTCGCGCGTGGCCATTTCGGCCTCGGTCGTGCCGCCGAGCTTGCATTGCTCGATGAAGGCGGCCAGCCGCGGATTGGAAGCAGCGGCGTGCGTGGCCAGCGGGTGCTCGGGGGCGACCGCGCAGAAGGTGACGCCCATGATGGTGTCGGCGCGGGTGGTGAAGACGTACAGTTTGCCGTCCTGGATCAGCTGGCCGTCGGCGCCCGCGATCTTGTGCGGGAAGGCGAAGCGCAGGCCCTCGGACTTGCCGATCCAGTTTTCCTGCATCAGGCGCACGCGCTCGGGCCAGCCGGGCAGGTCGTTCTGCACCGCGCCCAGCAGTTCGTCGGCGTAGTCGGTGATGCGCAGGTAGTAGCCCGGGATCTCGCGCTTTTCAACGGGCGCGCCGGAACGCCAGCCGCGGCCGTCGATGACCTGTTCGTTGGCCAGCACGGTCTGGTCCACCGGGTCCCAGTTGACGATCTGGGTCTTGCGGTAGGCCACGCCCTTTTCGAGCATCTTCAGGAACAGCCACTGGTTCCATTTGTAGTACTGCGGATCGCAGGCGCACATTTCGCGCGACCAGTCGATCGCCAGACCCATCGCCTTCATCTGCTTCTTCATATAGGCGATGTTGTCGTAGGTCCACTTGGCCGGCGGCACCTTGGACTTGATGGCGGCGTTCTCGGCCGGCATGCCGAAGGCGTCCCAGCCCATGGGCATCAGCACGTTGTAGCCGCGCATGCGCAGCTGGCGCGCCATCATGTCGTTGATGGTGTAGTTGCGCACGTGACCCATGTGCAGCTTGCCGCTGGGGTAGGGCAGCATGGAGCAGGCGTAGAACTTGGGCTTTTCGGAGCCGTCGGCGTTCTTCGCGTGTTCGTGGACCAGATAGGCGTCGCGGGCCTGCCAGTCTTGCTGGGCGGCCGCTTCGACGGTAGTGGGAAGGTAACGTTCCTGCATGAGCTCGTGCGCGTTGGCGAAAAAGGGAAGGCCGCCCCGACCTGGCGGCGCTGGCGCGGCCCGGTTCGGTGGCAGTCAAAACCCCTGATTATAGGAGGTGCTAGGCGCGGATAGGGGACAGGGCGGTTTCCGGCACGCGCGCGCTGGGGGACTGGGTCCCGTAGGCCAGCGTGATCACGCCCAGCGCCGCCCCGGCGGCCACCACGCCGGTCCAGCCGAAATGCGAATAGAGCCAGGACGATACCAGCGAGCCGGACGCGCCGCCAATGAAATAGCTGGTCATGTAGCCGGCCGTCAGGCGGCTGCGGGCTTCCGGCCGCAGCGGATAGATGCAGCTGGTATTGGTGACATGCACGCCCTGGATGGCCAGGTCCTGCAACAGGATGCCGGCCAGCAGCGCCAGCACCGATGCCTGGCCGAAGGCCATCAGGCCCCAGGAACCCAGCAGGAGGAGCAGCCCGACGCGGGTCGCGAGGTTGGCCAGTCCGCGGTCCGCCAGCCGGCCGAAGCGGTTGGCGGCGAAGGCGCCGGCCGCGCCGGCCAGGCCGAACAGGCCGATCGTGGTGGTGTTGTAGGAATAGGGCGGGCTGGACAGCAGGAAGGTCAGCGGCGTCCACAGCATGCTGAATGCGGCGAACAGCAAGGCGCCCAGGATCGAGCGGGCCCGGAACAGCGGCTCATCGACGAACATGCGCAGGATCGAGCCCAGCAGGCGCGGATAGCTCAGTCCCGCCTGGCTCTGGTGGCGCGGCAGCACGCGCCACAGCACGGCGGACATGGCCAGCATCAGCAGGGACGCCACCCAATAGACGGTGCGCCAGCTGCCCAGGTCGGCCAGCACGCCGGCGAAGGTCCGCGCCAGCAGGATGCCCAGCAGCAGGCCGCTCATGACCGTGCCCACCGCCTTGCCGCGCTCATGAGGCAGGGCCAGCGTGGCGGCGAAGGGCACCAGGATCTGGGCGACCACCGACAGCATGCCGGTCAGCGCCGTGCCCAGCATCAGCACCGTGATGTTGGGCGCGAAGGCGGAAACCAGCAGGCTGGCCGAGGACAGCAGCGTCATCAGCACGATCAAGCCGCGCCGTTCGTACATATCGCCCAGGGGCACCAGCAGCATCAGCCCGGCGGCATAGCTCAGCTGGGCGGTCGTGACGATGCCGCCAGCGGCGGCGTTGGACAGCGAGAACTGCTCGCCGATGGTGTGCAGCAGCGGCTGGGCGTAGTAGTTGCTGGCGACGGCCAGGCCGGTGGCCAGGGACATCAGCAGGATCATCGGGGCGGTCAGCGGCGGCGTGTGCGAAGCAGGGGCGGTCATGGCGGAGTGCGGCAGGGGAAAAATCGGATCGGTCGCGGGCGGCGGCGCTCAGGCGTCCACGCCGCCGGGCGCTTCCAGGTCGTGGTTGATCAGCAGTTTCTTCAGCAGGCCGGCGAGCTGGCGGCGTTCCGCCGCGCCCAGCGGCTCGAGCAGCTGTTCGAGGTTCTTCAGGTAGTCCTTGAGCACGGCGCGGATCGTGCGCAGGCCGTCGGCCGTGAGCGACACGATGGTGCCGCGCCGGTCTTCGGGGTTGGGGTTGCGGGCCAGCAGGCCGGCCTGTTCCAGACGGTCGAGCCGGTTGGTCATGGCGCCCGAGGTCAGCAACAGGGCCGCCACCAGCTTCTGCGGATTCATCGCATAGGGCGGGCCGCAGCGATACAGCGTGGCCAGCACGTCGAACTCGCCCTGGTTCAGCTGATGCTGGCGGAAGCCGCAGTTGACGTTGCGCGTGGCGAAGGCATTGAGCCGGAACAGACGGGTGATCACCGCCATGGACGAGAAGTCCTGGCCGGGGCATTCGGCGGTCCATTGGGACAGCACGAGATCGACGAAATCGGTTTGCGGCATGGTTGGCGAGGCTCCTTGCGGCCGGTCGGCGCGCCGGTTCGCGCCGGGCTGGGCCGTGGTTCGGCGGGCGATGAATGATGCGCCCGATTTGTCTTCAAGTAAAGTATCTTTATATGAAGATAAATTCTAACAAGCCGGCGGGCTTCATGCAAAGGCCGTCGCGCAAAAGAGAAAGGC
>NZ_JCBANH010000115.1:0-19304 GCF_059760925.1 Achromobacter sp. 1011791174 | reverse complement strand
CGCCCGTGGAGCCCAAGCTTGACCGCCCCCGAACTGCACTGGGAAGAAGACCAGGCCCCCCGCCATGCCCTTTGGCGCTCGGAATCCGAGGCCCCGCCGCCCAAGCGCGTCGTGGTCGCGGACGACCGGATCACGGCGGACCAGGCCTATCGCCTGGCCTGCGAGGGCACCGGGCTGCTGTGGCGCGGCGACTACCAGAACGCGCGCCAGCTGCTGCAGGCCATGACGCGGCGGGTGGACAAGCGTCCCCGCAAGCCGGCCGACACCCTGCTGGCAGCCTTCAACCAGCACCGCATGGCGCAGGCGCAGCGCGCCCGCATCCTGGGCATGCTGCTGATTCCCTTCGACGCCGGCCATGGCATCCCGCTGCGCCGCGCGCCGGACGCGCGGCTGGCCTGCGAACAGGCTTATGGTCCGGCCGACGCGCCCTACGTGGCCTCGCTGCGCGAGCTGCTCGGGCTGATCGGCGCTTACGAATGGCGCAGGAAGGGCGTGGAGATCCCCGCGCTGGGCGGCGACCGCATCCATCCGCACTACGGCGTGTTCTCGCCCGTGCGCGGCGAATACGTTGACCTGGTGGCACAGGCGCCGCTGCCGGCCGGCGACACAGCCTTCGACATCGGCGTCGGCACCGGCGTGCTGTCGGCCGTGCTGGCGCGACGCGGCCTGGCTCGTGTGATCGCCACCGACCAGGATGCGCGGGCGCTGGCCTGCGCCCGCGAAAACCTGGAACGCCTGGGCCTGACGAATCGCGTTGAACTCGTCCAGGCCGATCTGTTTCCGCCGGGCCGCGCGCCGCTGGTGGTCTGCAATCCGCCCTGGCTGCCGGCCCGCCCCAGCTCGCCGGTCGAATACGCGGTCTATGACCCGGACAGCCGCATGCTGCGCGGCTTCCTGGACGGCCTGGCCGCCCATCTGACGCCGGGCGGCGAAGGCTGGCTGATCCTGTCCGACCTGGCCGAGCACCTGGGCCTGCGCAGCCGCGATGACCTGCTCGGCATGATCGCGCGAGCCGGGCTGCGGGTGGTCGGCCGTATCGACACGCGGCCGCGCCACGGGCGCGCCGCCGACGCATCCGATCCGCTGCACGCGGCGCGGTCGCGCGAAGTCACCTCGCTCTGGCGGCTGGCCGCCGCCTGACGGCCTGACGAGCCGACCTGCCGAAACCCGCCGGCCTCGGCGCTGGCGGCCTCTAGACCCGCCCGGCCGCCACGTTCACGCTGATGGCGATGATGAAGACATTGAAGAAGAAGGCGATCACGCTGTGCACCAGCGCCGTGCGCCGCAGCCGGCGGTTGACGATCTGCACATCCGACACCTGGAAGGTCATGCCCAGCACCAGGGCGAAGTAGGCGAAGTCCCAGTAGTCCGGCTCCGGCGTGCCGGGGAATTCCAGGCCCTTGTGCGTGGGACTGCGGCGGCTGTAGTAGCCGTGCGCGTAGTGCAGCGCGAAGATCATGTTCATGTACAGCCAGGACAGCACGATGCTGACCGCCGCCGCGACCAT
Source organism: Achromobacter sp. 1011791174 (assembly GCF_059760925.1). Taxonomy (NCBI): domain Bacteria; kingdom Pseudomonadati; phylum Pseudomonadota; class Betaproteobacteria; order Burkholderiales; family Alcaligenaceae; genus Achromobacter; species Achromobacter sp. 1011791174. The sequence continues at coordinate 17,797 of NZ_JCBANH010000115.1, read as the reverse complement.
GTCCAGCGCGCCGCTGGCCCCCGGGGATGAGCGCAACTCCATCCACAGCGCCATGACGATCAGGCAGGAGATCGCCACGCTGCTCCACAGCACCGCGCTGCGGCCCACGTCGACCAGCTGCGCGCGTTCGCGCATGGATTGCGGCGTGGCCCGCGTGAACGCACGCGCCGTCGCCAGCAGGAACACCAGCGCCGCCACGTCGAAGGCCAGCAACGCGGCGCGGCTATAGGACAGGCCCGCCGCCCGAAACGCCGCGCCCAGCGCGATGGCCAGCAAGGCGCTCAGCGCCAGCCTGCGATGCGCGTGAAAGAACGGCAGGGCCCGGACCGCGCCCGTCCCATCGGGCGCATGGCCGGCGGCCGGCTGCTGCTGCGGATCCCTGACGGGCTGCGACATGGCTTGCTCCTGGCTGATGGCGCGCCGCTCCTTGCGGCGACGCGGCAAGCTACACGCTAACCGATCCCGAGCAAACCCACCATGCTTCCGGCGAACAGCAGCCACAGTGGATGGATGCGCGTGACGCTGCCCAGGATGGCCACCGCCGCCGTGATGGCGCCCAGCAGCCAGCTGTGCACCGAGGATTCCGTGATCAGCGAGGCGCTGGCGGCCACCAGCCCGACCGTCATGGGAAAGATGCCGGCCTGCACGATGCCGCGCCAGGGCCGGTCCTTGAAGCGTTCCCACAATCCCAGCGCGATCACGGTAATGATCGAGGACGGCCCGAACTTGGCCAGGGTGGTGACCAGCATGCCGGACCAGCCTGCCACGTGCCAGCCCACCAGCGTGACCACCATGAGATTGGGCCCCGGCGCCGCCTGCCCCAGCGCGAACAGCGCGGAAAAGTCGGCGGCCGTCATCCAGCCGTGCACATCGACGACCTGCCGCTGCATTTCCGGCAGGATGGTGTTGCCGCCGCCGAAGGCCAGGACGGACAGCTGCGTGAAGATCTGGGCCAGCGCCCACAGCGTCTGCATCATCGTCTTTGCCTCCAGACCAGCAGGATGCTCAACGGCGTCAGCACCGCCATGGTCGGCAGCAGCGGAATGCGCAGCACCGCGATGCAGATGAAACAGGCCGTGGCCACGACGCCGGCCAGCCAGTCGCGCCGCTTGATCACGGGCAGGCCGATCTTGACCGCCATCGAAATCAGCAGGCCCGCCGCCGCCGCGGCCAGCCCGGCGAACAGGTGCTGCACATGCGGATCGTTCTGGAATCTGTCGTAGACCATGCCCAGCAGCACCACGATGATCGACGGCGCCAGGATCAGTCCCATCAGCGCGGAAAAGGCGCCGCGCGGACCTCGGAATTTCATGCCCAGCGCCACCGACAGGTTGATGATGTTGCCGCCGGGCAGGAACTGGCACAGGCCCAGCAGATCGGTGAATTCCGCCCCGGACAGCCAGCGGTGCTTCTCGACCACCATGCGGCGCGCCAGCGGCAGCGCGCCGCCGAAGGCCGTCAGGCCGAGCATGAGGAACCCTTGGAACAATTGCCCGCAGCTCGGCGCGGGCGCGAGGCCGGCTTCGGCGGTAGGAGTCGCTGCATTCATTTTTTATTGCCGGCGCAAGGCCGGTAGGGTGGAAGGCCGCGCCTGCGCGCCGCCGGTCAAACACAACCCGCAGCCTACTCCCGGCCCAGAATAATGTCTAATATATGACTGGTTAATTAATCATATTTAATGAATATGGCATCCGTCGATCTGCGCCTGCTGCGCTACTTCCTGGCGGTGGCCGAGGAAGCCCACCTGACCAAGGCCGCCGAACGCCTGGGCATCCGTCAGCCGCCGCTCAGCCAGCAGATCCGCGCGCTGGAGCAGGAACTGGGCGTGACGCTGTTCAACCGTCTGCCGCGCGGCATGGAACTGACCGAAAGCGGCCGCGCGCTGCTGGCGGACGCGCGCAACATCATCGCGCTGGTGGACCAGGCCGTGGACGGCGTGCGCCAGGTGTCGCGCGGCGAGGCCGGCCGGCTGACGGTGGGCTTCACCGGCTCGGCGGCCTTCCACCCCTTCGTGCCGTCCGTGATCCGGCGCTTTCGCGATGCCGCGCCCAATGTGCGGCTGGTGCTCGAGGAAAGCAGCACCGGCGAGCTGACCGAGGCCGTGGCCGAGGGCCGGGTCGACGCGGCCTTCATCCGCGGCGCCCAGGGCGCCAGCCGCAACGTGGTGGTGGAAAGCGTGCTGGAGGAAACCATGCTGGCGGCCTTTCCCGCCGACCATCCGATGGTCAGGGGCCGTCCCAGGAAGCGCATCGCGCTGTCGGAACTGGCCGAGGAATCCTTCATCCTGTACCGCCGCCACAACGGCCCTGGCCTGTACGACGCCGTCATCTCGGCCTGCGCGGCCGCCGGCTTCAGCCCGCGCATGGCGCAGGAAGCGCCGCGCATGCTGTCCACCCTGAGCCTGGTGGCCGCCGGCCTGGGCGTGTCGCTGGTGCCGGCCTCGCTGCGCCGGGTCAATATCGAAGGCGTGGTCTATGTCAACGTCACCCAGCCCGCCGGCCTGCGCGCGCCGCTCAACCTGATCTGGCGCGATGCCCCCCTGTCCGGCGCCTGCCGCAAGCTGATCGAGGAAGTGCGGCTCTGCCGCGCCCAGCAGCAAGGCTGACGCCGGGCGGCGCTACACTTTGCGGCTGTCGCATTCTTTCCCGCATCTTTCATGCCCTCCCCGCAACCTATAGGCGTATACGACTCCGGCCTGGGCGGCCTGAGCGTGGCACGCGCCATCCGCGACGCGCTGCCCGGCGAACGCCTGCTGTACGTGGCCGACTCGGCCCACGTGCCCTACGGCGAAAAAACCACGGATTACGTGCGGCGACGCGCAGAAACCATCTCGGACTACTTCGTCGAGCGCGACGCCAAAGCCATCGTGGTGGCCTGCAACACGGCCACGGCCGCGGCCATCGCCGACCTGCGCGCGCGCCACCCCGGCCTGATCGTGATCGGCGTGGAGCCAGCCATCAAGCCCGCCGCCCACCTGACCGCCAGCGGCGTGATCGGCGTATTCGCCACCACCGGCACGCTGGCCAGCCGCAAGTTCGCCGCCCTGGTGCAGCGTGAAGCGCCCGAGGTGCGCATCCTGCTGCGGCCCTGCCCCGAGTGGGTCGCCCTGGTCGAGCGCGGCGAGCTGGAGGGCCCCGCCCTGCGCGCCGCCGTCGAAGCCCCGGTGCGCGAGCTGCGCGAGGCCGGCGCCGACGTGCTGGTGCTGGGCTGCACTCATTTCCCCTTCCTGGACGCAGCCATCCGGGCCGTGGCCGGTCCGTCGGTGCCGCTGCTGGAAACCGGCGCGCCGGTGGCGCGCTGGCTGCGCCACCAGCTGCAGGAACGCGATCTGCAGGCCGACGGCGGATGCGGCGCCCTGGAACTGGAAACCACCGGCGATCCCGCCACGCTGGCCCGGCTGGCGGGCCTGCTGCTGGGCGGCGACTTCCAGGCCGCGCAGACGCCGCCCGCCTGGCGCTGAACGCGCCGGCGTTTGATCCGGCGCAGCCCGGACGGGCCCGATTTGACGAATAATCGGTGTGGGACGGCCGCTTGACGCCCGCCCCGGTCCCGCGCCCGCCGCGCGGGCTGGAGTCGCCAGGGCCGCGCCGGACGCACCCGCGACAGACGAGGAGACGCGCCATGAAACGCATCCTGATACCCGTGGACGGATCGCAGCACGCGCTGCACGCCGTCCAGGCGCTGCTGGAAGCGCGCCGCTACGATCCCGTGGCGCAGGTCGAGCTGCTCAACGTGCAGGTGCCGCTGCAGGTGGGCAAGATCGGCCGCGGCCTGACCCAGGAAGAAATCGATGCCTATCACCTGCGCGAATCGCGCGACGCGCTGCGCGAACCCGCCGCGCTGCTGCACTCGGCGGGGCTGCCCTGCACCGAGCACACCGAGATCGGTCCCATCGCCGAAACCATCGCGCGCGTGGCGCGCGATACCCGCGCCGACGAGATCTACATGGGCTCGCGCGGCCTGGGCTCGGTATCCGCGCTGCTGATGGGTTCGGTGGCCACCAAGGTCCTGCATCTGACGGCCCTGCCCGTCACCCTGGTCAAGTGAACGCGCAAGCGCCGCAACAAGGAGCATCCATGCTGAACCTGCTCGTTCCCGTCGACGGTTCCGACAACGCCAACCGCGCCGTCCTGCACGCGCGCGCGCTGGCCGCCGGCGCGCCGTCCGCCCGCGTCCACCTGCTCAATGTCCAGACGCCGCCGCGCGGCCGCGCCGGCCTGTCCAGCCTGATCACGCAGGACATGATCGACGAGTTCTATCTGCGCGAAGGCCAGGAGGCCGCCGACGAGGCCCGCAAGCTGCTCGACGACGCCGGCATCGACTACACCAGTCATGTGGAATTCGGCAATCCGGCCGTGGCGATCAACGCCTATGCGCGCGAACACGGCTGCCAGCGCATCATCATGGGCAGCCGCGGCAATGGCGCGCTGAGCGGCCTCCTGGTCGGCTCGGTCGCCAACCAGGTACTGCAGCTGGCCGACGCGCCGGTCACGCTGATCCGTTGACGCGGGCGGCGGGCAGACGCAGCGTCACGCGCAGCCCGCCCAGCGGCGACTCCCCGGCGAGCACGTCGCCGCCATAGCTGCGCGCGAGATCGCGCGCGATATCCAATCCCAGCCCCGATCCCGGCCGCTGCTCGTCCAGCCGAGTGCCGCGCTCGAAGATGCGCTCGCGCTCGTCCTCGGGAATGCCCGGGCCGTCGTCATCGATATGAATCAGCAACATGCCGTCGCCGCCACGCTCGGCGGTGACGCGCAGGCGCCGGGTCGCCCATTTGCAGGCATTGTCCAGCAGATTGCCCGCCATCTCCTGCAGGTCCTGCTCATTACCGCGAAACGCCAGATCCGCCGGAAAGGCCGGCATATCGACATCCAGCCCGCGCTGCGCATGCAGACGGCGCATGACGCGCAGCAGCGCCTCCAGCGGCGGCCGCAGCGGCGTGCGCCCCTCGATCGCGCCGGCCGCCGCCGCGGCCCGTGCACGCGCCAGATGATGATCGACCTGGCGCTGCGCCAGCGCGGCCTGCTCGCGCACCAGCGCCGCCAGCGGGCTGTCCTCGCGCGCGGCGGCATTGGCCAGGATGCTCAAGGGCGTCTTGACCGCGTGCGCCAGGTTGCCGGCCTGCGTGCGCGCGCGCTGGACCATGTCGGCGTTGACCGCCAGCACGCGGTTGAAATCCTCGACCAGCGGTTGGATCTCGCTGGGAAAACGTCCCTCGATCGGGGTGACGCCACCGGCGCGCTGCGACGCCAGCTGCGCGCGCAACCGCGCCAGCGGCCGCAGCCCCACCAGCACCTGCACCACGGCCGCCGCCGTCAGGCCCGCCGCCAGCGCGCCCAGCGCGATCAGCAGCATGTGGTTGAAGCGCCCCACGGGCTCGGCCAGCGCGGCCGTGGCGGCCGCCACGGCCAGCCGGAGCGCGCCGGACTCCGACTCTTCCGGCTTGAGCGTGCGCGTCAGCGTCGTGAGCCGGTGCCGCTCGGGACCGGCGATGTCGTAGGCGCCATCGACCGCCCCGTCGGGCAAGGCCAGCGTCTGGTCCCACAGCGACCGCGAGCGCGCGGCCCCGGGCATCACCGTGCGCCCCTGGTCGTCCAGGCGGTCGATCTGCCAATACAGCCCGGACAGCGGCTGTCCCAGCCGGGGGTCGCTCAGCGGCGTCACGCTCAGCGCGCCGTCGGGCGCGACATTGACCGCCGCGGTCAGCTGGTTCAGGTGCAGGACCAGCTCGGCGCGCAGCTGCTCGGCCACGTGCTGGCGGAACAGATTGCCCAGACCCCAGCCGGCCAGCGCCACGGTGGCCAGGATCCAGGCCAGCGTGCCCGCCAGCAGGCGCCAGCGCAGCGAGCCGGGCGCGCGCGCAGCGCTCATTCCGTCCTCGCCAGCCGATACCCCAGGCCGCGCACGGTTTCGATGGTGTCGGGCGGCAGCTTCTTGCGCAGCCGGCCGATGAAGACCTCGATGGTGTTGGAATCGCGGTCCTGGTCCTGCGCGTAGATGTGCTCGTTCAGCTCGGCGCGCGAGACCACCTCGCCGGCGCGCTGCATCAGCACGGCCAGCACCTTGAATTCATGGCTGGTCAGCGACAGCGCCTGGCCGTCCACGGTGACGCGGGCCTGGCGCGTGTCCAGCATGATCGGGCCGCAGCGCCATTGCGCGCTGGTGTGAGCGCTCTGGCGCCTGAGCAGGGCGCGCAGCCTCGCCAGCAGCTCTTCCATGTGGAAGGGCTTGGTCAGGTAGTCGTCGGCGCCGGCGTCGATGCCGGCGACCTTCTCGTGCCAGTTGTCGCGCGCGGTCAGGATCAGCACCGGCATGCCCAGCCCCGCCGCGCGCCATTTCTTCAGCACCGTCAGGCCGTCCATCACCGGCAGCCCCAGGTCCAGCACCACCAGGTCATAGGTTTCGACCTCGCCCAGGTAGTGCGCGCGTCCGCCGTCCGCCGCGCTGTCCACCAGATAGCCCGCCTGGCCCAGCGCCTCGGACAGCTGCGCCGACAACGTGGGCTCGTCTTCCACCACGAGGATCCGCATCAGTGTTTGCCCCGGAATTGAATGTCCCGCCCCTTCACGCCCAGCACCTTGCCATCACGCGCGTCGATTTTCATCTTGATCAGCCCGCCGCCGCTCTGCAGCAGCCGGATCTCGTAGATGAATTCGCCATCATCCTCTTCGAACTCGACCTTGACCACCTGGCCGGGATAGTCGCGCTCGACCCGGTCCAGCACGTCGCGCAGCGGCAGGATCTTGCCATCCTGCAAGGCCTGGCGCGCACGGTCGTGGTCGTCCTCGCCGGCCGTGCCCAGGCCCGGACCCGCGGCCAGGACCACGGCCAGGGCGGCGCCGCACAGCCAGAGGCCGGGGCGCGCGATCGGATAGCGGCCAGCGCCGCGCAGATTGAAGGAAAACATGAGGTTCTTATACCGCGTCCAGGATGAACGGCGGGTGAACGGCCGCTTCAGAAAGGGTTCATGGCCTCTTGCGAATAATGCGTTCCGTGGCCGATCTCGCGCCATGCCCCTCATCAAGGAGACCCACTCATGACCTCGATCCGCAACACTTTCGCCGCGCTTGCCCTGGGCGCCGCCACGCTGGCCGGCTCCGCCGCCTACGCCCAGACCGCGCCCCAGCCCGCGGCCGCTCCCGCCGCCGCGGCCCCCGTCGCCACGGCCCAACCCCAAACGTTCCTGACCGTGCGCCAGGTCTACGACACGCTGACCAGCGCCGGCTACCGCAATATCACCGAGATCGAACTGGAACATGGCCGCTACGACGTGAAGGCCGACAACCCGCAGGGCCAGCGCGTGAAGCTGCGCGTGGACGCGCAGAACGGCGCCGTGCTGCGCAGCCGCCTGAAGGATTGAGGCGGCGTTTCCCCCGGGGCGGGCGGCGCCGGCGCAGCGCCGCCCCCGCGCCGTCCCCGGCGCTCCCCTTTGACTGTCCGCGCCCGTCCCGCCCTCCCGGGCGGCCTTCTTCGATGGAAGTCATCATGAAAACCCGTACCGCCCTGGGCGGTTTCCTGATCGTCCTCACGCTCGCCTGGGCCTGCGACGTATTCGTCCTGCAAGCCGCGCCCGCCGGCGCCTGGCCCTGGGTTCTGCAACGACAGGCCCTGTACCTAACGGGCATCTGGTCCATCGCGCTGATGGCGCTGATCATGCTGCTGGCGTTGCGCCCGGTCTGGCTGGAGCGACCGCTGGGCGGCATGGACCGGGTCTACCGGCTGCATAAGTGGGCGGGCATACTGGCCGTCGGCGCCGGCGCCGCGCACTGGCTGATCAAGTTGGCCGGCGGTCCCATGAAATCCCTGCTGGGCACGCAGGGCCGGCCCGCGCGCGACCTGACGCTGGCCCTGTTCGAAGGCAGCCGCGGCATCGCCAAGGACCTGGGTGAATGGTCGATCTATGCGCTGCTGCTGATGCTGGCGCTGACACTATGGCGCCGCTTTCCCTATCACGCATGGCGCCTGATCCATCGCGTCATGCCCGCGCTGTTCCTGGTGCTGGCCTTCCACGCCGTGGCGCTCGCGCCCGCCGGCTACTGGACCGGCATCACCGGCCTGCTGCTCGTCCCGCTGCTGGCGGCCGGCGCCTGGAGCGCCTGCGTGGCGCTGGCCGGCCGCATCGGCCACGGTCGCCGCAGCCACGGACGCATCACGGCGCTGGAGCGCAAGCGCGACGGCGTGCTGGAAGTCGAATGCCGCCTGGACGCGGGCTGGCGCGGCCACCAGGCGGGACAGTTCGCCTTCGTGCGCTTCGACCGCCGCGAGGGCGCGCATCCGTACACCATCGCCAGCGCGCCCAGGCCGGATGGCGCCATCCGCTTCGAAATCAAGGCGCTGGGCGACTACACCTCGCGGCTTCCCGGCGCGCTGCGCGTGGGCCAGCCGGTGGAGGTCGAAGGCCCCTACGGCTGCTTCCAGCTCGACGCCGACGCGGGCGCGCCGCAGGTCTGGGTCGCGGGCGGCATCGGCGTCACGCCCTTCCTGGCCTGGCTGGACACCCTGGCCGCCGACCCGAGCCGTGCGCCCAGCGCGCAACTGCATTACTGCGTGCGCGACGCGGCCGCCGATCCCTTCGCCGCCACGCTGCGGGAACGCTGCGCGGCCCTGCCCTCGATCCAGCTGAACATCCATGACGCGGCCCGGGGACAGCGGCTGGACGCGACGCAGCTGACGCTGGATTCGGCCCCGGGACATGCCGCCCAGGTCTGGTTCTGCGGTCCCGCCGGACTGGCGCGCAGCCTGCGCGACGGCCTGCGACGGCTGGGCCGGACCGACGTGCGCTGGCACCAGGAAGCGTTCCAGATGCGTTAGCATCGAAGACGGCCCCGCGCGTCAAGGCGGGGCCGCTGCGCCGCTCGCCGCGCCGGCGGACTGCTCCGTTTTCCGCAGGATTTCCGGCAACGCGATCGGCTTTGCTTGCGCTGGGTCAAACCCGTCCCGTCCTCGACGCCCGATCCGCTCGCGATCGGGACGACAATAGATCCATCCCGGCAAGCCCGAGGCCCGGACCCCGTCCCGGCGGTCCGCGGCGGGCGGCCAGCAACCCTCTACCCGAAAATCTGGAGGCATGTATATGGTGTTCAAGAAACTCTGCGTCGCGGCGATCCTGGCGGTGGCTTCGACCCCGGTGCTGGCGGCCGAATGCTCGGTCGACATCGCGGGCAATGACCAGATGCAGTTCGACAAGAAGGAAATCACCGTCAGCAAGAGCTGCAAGCAGTTCACGGTGAACCTGAAGCATCCCGGCAAGCTGGCCAAGAACGTCATGGGCCACAACTGGGTGCTGACCAAGACGGCCGACATGCAGGGCGCGGTGAACGACGGCATGGCCGCCGGCCTGCCCTCCGACTACGTCAAGAAGGATGACGCCCGCGTCATCGCCCACACCAAGGTGATCGGCGGCGGCGAATCGGATTCCGTGACCTTCGACGTGAGCAAGCTCGCGGCTGGCCAGGACTACACCTACTTCTGCTCCTTCCCCGGCCACTTCGCCATGATGAAGGGCACGCTCAAGCTGGTCGACTGACCCGCCCGCGTCTCGCAGCGCCCCGTCCTCCCGGCCCTCGGCCGGAAGCGCGGGGCGTTTTGCCGTCCGGCGCCTGCCCCTACAATGACCGCTCCCATGATCCCGGGCACGGCCCCACACGCAGGAGCGAACATGAGCAAGGAAAAAGTAGCGATCGTCACCGCCGGCGGCAGCGGCATGGGCGCGGCCGCGGCGCGCAAGCTGGCGGCCGATGGCTTTCGCGTCGCCATCCTGTCCTCGTCGGGCAAGGGCGAGGCCCTGGCTGGAGAACTGGGCGGACTGGGCGTGACCGGCTCGAACCGCTCGCCCGAGGACCTGGCGCGCCTGGTCGAGACGGTGATGGCCAAGTGGGGCCGCATCGACGCGGTGGTCAACAGCGCCGGCCATGGCCCCAAGGGTCCGCTGCTGGAGATCAGCGACGCCGACTGGCAGCTGGGCATGGAGTTCTACCTGCTCAACGTCGTGCGCATCACGCGCCTGGTGGCCCCGATCATGCAGGCGCAGCGGTCCGGCGCCATCGTCAACATCTCCACCTACGCCACCTTCGAGCCCGAAGCGCTGTTCCCGACCTCCGGCGTGTTCCGCGCCGGCCTGGCCGCCTTCACCAAGGTGTTCTCGGACGAGTACGCGGCGCACAACGTGCGCATGAACAACGTGCTGCCCGGCTTCATCGACAGCCTGCCCGAAAAGGAAGAGCGCCGCTCCCGCATTCCGATGGGCCGCTACGGCACGGCCCAGGAAGTGGCCGACCTGATCGCCTTCCTGGCCTCTGACGCTTCGTCCTACATCACCGGCCAGAACATCCGCATCGACGGCGGCATCACCCGTTCGGTCTAATCCAGGCGGCTGTCCCCGCGCGTCCGCCCGGCGCGGCGCGGGGGACGGCTCATCCTTTGGATGGCGCTCATCCGTCTGGCGGTATTGAAGCTCAGGCGCGCCCGTCGTTACCTTAGGGTTCCGCTTCCCGACGAAGGCGCCCGCCATGCCCGCGACGCCGTCCATGGCGCCCGCCACGGCGCCGGCTGACTATCCCCCGCCCAACGCCGGCCAGGCCTCGCGCTTCCTGGCCCAGGCCACTTTCGGCGCCACGCCGGCGGATATCGCCGCCGTCATGCGCGACGGCTATGCCGCGTGGCTGGACGCGCAGCTGGCCATGCCGCCATCGCAGACGCATTTCGACTGGCTGCTGCAACAGGGCAGGAACACCGAGGAATACAAGGGCAACGGCATCAACGCGCCGCTGGACGCGACGCTGTGGCGCAAGTTCATCAGCGCCACCGACCAGGTGCGCACCCGCGTCGCCTTCGCGCTGTCCGAGATCTTCGTGGTGAACGTGGCGTCCATCACCGCGTCCTGGCCGCTGTTCGGCGCGGCCGGCTTCATGGACCTGCTGGCCGAACATGCGCTGGGCAACTACCGGAGCCTGCTCGCCGCCGTCAGCCGCAACCTGTCCATGGGCTGCATGCTGACCTATCGCGGCAGCCGCAAGGAAGACCCGCGCACCGGCCGCCATCCCGACGAGAACTACGCGCGCGAGGTCATGCAGCTGTTCAGCATCGGCCTGCTGCAACTGCATCCCGACGGCACGCCCCGCCTGGAAGGCGGCGCGCCGGTGGAAACCTATACGAACGCCGACGTCCAGGGCCTGGCCCGGGTCTTCACCGGCTGGGACCTTGACGGCCCCGAAACCGACGTGGAATTCCACCGCCGGCCGATGAAGCTCGACCCCGCGCTGCATTCGATGGCGGAAAAGCGCTTCCTGGGCGTCGTCATTCCGGCCGGCACGGGCGGCCCGCAATCGCTGGCGCTGGCCATGGACGCGATCTCGGCCCATCCCAACGTCGGCCCCTTCATCGGCGCGCAGCTGATTCAACGGCTGGTCGCCAGCAATCCCAGCCCGGCCTACGTAGCGCGCGTGGCGGCGGTCTTCGCCGACGACGGCCTGGGCGCGCGCGGCAACCTGAAGGCCGTGACGCGCGCCGTGCTGCTCGACCCGGAGGCGCGCTTTCCCGACCTGGCCTCGCCCCATTGGGGCAAGGTGCGCGAACCCATCCTGCGCTTCTCCGGCTGGGCGCGGGCCTTCGGCGCGCGCTCAAGCAACGGCGCCTGGGCCATGCCCGACACCAGCGACAACACCATCCGGCTGGCGCAAAGCCCGATGCGCGCGCCCAGCGTGTTCAACTTCTTCCGGCCGCGCTACACGCCCGCCGCCACCGAGCTGGCGCGCCAGGGCCTGGCCGCGCCGGAATTGCAGATCACCGACGAAACCAGCATCGCCGGCTACCTGAACTTCCTCGCCATCTACGCCGATAGGGGCTGGGAAGACCTGCAGACCGACTACGCCGCCGAGCTGGCGCTGGCCGGCGATCCCGATGCGCTGGTCGCCCATGTCGCGCTGCTGCTGGCGGGCGACGCCTTCAGTGAGGCGACGGCGCGACGGATCGCGACGGCGCTGCGCGACATCCCGCCCGAGCGGCCGCGCGACCGCGTGCGCGCCGCCATCGTGCTGGTGGCGGCCTCGCCCGAATACCTGGTGCAGAAATGACTGCGACACGACATGCCGATGCCGGCCGGCGCGCTTTCCTGCTGCGCGCCTGCGCGCTCGGAGCGGCGGGCGCCGCGGCGCCGCTGGCCGCCAACCTGGCGGCGCTGGGCGCGGCCGCGGCGCATGAAGCGCCCGCCGGCTCCTACAAGGCGCTGGTCTGCGTGTTCCTGTACGGCGGCAACGACCCCTACAACACCATCGTGCCGTATGACGTGGCCTCGCACCGCGCCTACGCCGCCGCGCGCGCCGACATCGCGCTGCCGCGCGAGTCGCTGCACGCCACCGTCCTGGGCAACGGGCCGGAGACCAACGGCATGCGCTTCGCGCTGGCCCCATCGCTGGCGCCGCTGGCGCCCCTGTACGCGCGCGGGCGCATGGCCGTGGCGCTGAACGTCGGTCCGCTGGTCGCGCCCACCAGCAAGGCCGACTATGTGGCCGGGAAAGCCGCGCTGCCGCCCAAGCTGTTCTCGCACAACGACCAGCAGTCGTACTGGCAGGCGCTGGCGCCGGAAGGCGCGTCGTCCGGCTGGGCCGGACGCCTGACCGATCTGCTGCTGGCCGGCTCGGCCACATCGGGCATGGCGGGCGTCACCGCCGGCGGCAACACGGTGCTGCTGGCCGGCCGCCATTCCTCCGGCTATCGCGTCGGTCCGCAGGGATCGACCGCCATCGACCTGCTGCGCCACGGGCTCTACGGCTCCGAAGCCTGCACCGCGCTGCTGCGCGATCTGATCACCGCGCCACGCCCGCACCTGATGGAAAGCGAGCTGGCGGCCATCGCCCTGCGCTCGATCGCCACGGACGCGCGCCTGCGCGATGCGCTGGCCGCCGTGCCGCCGCCGCCCAGCTTCGCCGGCGTAGATACGCCGCTGGCGGGGCAGCTGCGCATCGTGGCCCGCATCATCGCCGCGCGCCAGCCGCTGGGCGCGCGCCGCCAAGTGTTCTTCGTGTCCCAGAACGGCTATGACAACCACACCGGCCTGCGCGACGACCATCCCGCCCTGCTGCGCGAACTGGGCCAGGCGCTGGCGGCCTTCCAGGCGGAACTGGACAGGATGGGGATGGCCGATCAGGTGACCACCTTCACCGCTTCCGAATTCGGCCGCACCCTGGGTTCGAACGGCAACGGCTCGGACCACGGCTGGGGCGGACATCACCTGGTGCTTGGCGGCGCGGTGCGGGGCGGGCGCTGCTATGGCGCGCATCCCGATATCGCGCTGGACGGGCCGGGCTTCGTCGACAACGGCCGCCTGCTGCCGGACATGGCGGTGGAACAGCTGGGCGCCGAGCTGGGCGCGTGGTTCGGCGCTGGCCGCGACGAACTGGCGCTCGCCTTTCCCAATCTGTCGCGCTTCGGCCCCGGGCCGGAGGGCCTGCTGCCCGCGCCCGACAGGGCCGCCTAGGCCAGATCGATCACAGCCCGCCCGCCATCAGACGCTCGCTGTCGACCAGGCGCTTCCAGCGCGCGGCCTCGCTTTCAACGAACCGCGCCAGCTCCTCGGACGAACCGCGCCGGACCTCAGCGCCCTGCTCCGCGATCTTGGCGGCCACGCCGGCATCCGCGAGCGCCTGATTCAATGTCGTATTCAGCCTGCTCGCCACCGACGCATCCAATCCCGCCGGCGCGAACACCGCATACCACTGCGGCACCTCGACGCCCGGCACGCCCGCTTCGGCCAGCGTGGGCAGGTTCGGCAGCGAGGCCAGCCGTTTCGGACCAGCCACCGCCAGGGCGCGGATCTTGCCCGACTGAAGCTGGGGATACGCGCTGAACAGGCTGGGGAACATGACCTGCGTGACCCCGGCCAGCGTGTCGGTCATGGCCGGCGCCGAGCCTTTGTACGGCACATCCAGCATGTTCACGCCGGCGGCGCGGTTGAAGAGGACGCCGGCGACAGACGGCGCGGTGCCGGGGCCGGCCGATGCGTAATTCAAGCCGTCGGGATGCTGCTTGCCATAGTTCACCAGACCGGCGACGTCTTCCACTCCCAGGCCGGCGTTCACCACCAGCAGCGTGGGCGAATCCGCCACGAAGCCGATGGGCGTGAAGTCCCGCACCGGATCGTAGCTCAGCCTTTGCAAGGCGGGATTGATGCCGTGCGTGCCGATGTAGCCCAGCATCAGGGTATAGCCATCGGGCGCCTGCCTGGCCACATATTCCGAGGCGATGGCGCCCTGCGCGCCCGGCTTGTTCACCACCACGACGGTCTGGCCAAGCAGTTCGCCCATCTTCTGGCCAACGATGCGGGCCAGCACGTCATTTCCGCCGCCGGCGGCCGTGGGCACGACCATGGTGAGCATCCGCTCCGGATAGGCGGCGGATGCCGGCGTGGCGTTGAGCAGCAGCAAGGCCGCGGCGCAGGCCGCGGCGAAAGAACGGGAATGCATGGGAAGTCTCCTGTTTTTTTGATTGCCGGCCTCTACGGGACGGCGCGGGAAATGGGATTGGGCAGGTACAGCACCCCCTTCATGATCTTTCGCGCGGTGCGCACCAGACCGGCGCGCCGTATCGAGACGCCGTCGTCACCAAGCTCCACCTCGATATCCATCGCCCCCGACGGATGCTCGATGCGCACGCCACGGCTGCCAGCGGCCGGCTCCGGGCCGCCGAAGCCATGCGCCACCGTGCCCGGTATGAGAAATGCGCAGGCCACGCCCACCGCGCCGGTCGCGGCATGCGAGCGATGGCAGGACCGTGGCGTGAAATAACGCGAGCGCAGCGCCATGGGCTGCGCGCCCGGCGCCAGCAGCACGGGCTTGGGAAGCACGCTGTCGCGGACATCGCCCAACCCCATGCGTCGGCCCGCCTCCAGGCGCACCGCCTCGATCCGCGCCATCAGGGCCGGATTGGCGTCCAGCTCCGCCGGCGTCTCGTCGCCGCGCGCGCCCAGGTCCGAGGCCCGCATCAGCGCCATCGGCATGGCGGCATCGATCAGCGTGACGCGCAGGCCATCGATGTCGTCCTGCCGCTGCCCGGAAGGGAACAGGCCGCCAGTCACCGCGCCCCAGGCATCCAGGAAGTTCAGCCGGACAGGCGCCGCCGTGCCGGCCACGCCGTCGATGCGCGCGGCGCCTTCGTAGGTCAGCCGGCCGCCCGGCGTCTGCACGATCGCCTCGATCACCGATCCCGTGTTGACATTGTGGACCCGCACCGAGGTCACGCCATCGTTGGCCGCGAGCAGCCCTTCATCGATGGCGAAAGGCGCGGCGCCGGACAGCATGTTGCCGCAGTTGGGCCGCAGGTCCACGCTGGCCTGGTCCACCGACACCTGCGCGAACAGGTAGTCGATGTCGCAGCCGGGACGGCGCGAACGCGACACGATGGCGACCTTGCTGGTAAGGCTGTTGCCACCGCCCAGGCCATCGACCTGCAGCGCGTGCGGCGACCCCATCGCGGTCAGCAGCAAGCGGTCGCGCTCGGCTGGATCGGCGGGCAGCCAATCCGCCAGGAAGAAAGGGCCGCGCGACGTGCCGCCGCGCATCAGGACGCAAGGGATGATCGTTTCCATGGCTGCCATTCTGCGCAGGGCGGGCTAATATTTGAATTGCAATTTACGGATGGATTAATGCATGGGACGCATCAATTTCGATCTCCAGGAACTGCAGGCCTTCGTGGCGGTGGCGGAACGCGCCAGCTTCCGCGCGGCCGCCGAGGATCTCCATCTGTCGCAACCAGCCTTGAGCCGGCGCGTCGACAAACTGGAGGCGCAGTTGGGCGCGAAGCTGCTGGAGCGCACCACGCGCCGCGTGTCCCTCACGAATATCGGACGAGTCTTTCTCGAACGCGCCCGGACGGCCATCGACGAGCTGGAAAGCGCGGTGCTCAGCATTGGCGACCTGGCCACGCAACGGGAGGGACTGATCACCGTGGCCTGCGTGCCCTCGGTGGCGTACTACTTCCTGCCGACCATCATTCACGAGTATTCGCTGCGCTTTCCCCGCATCCGCGTGCGCATCATTGACGAAACGGCCAACACGGTGCTCAACAGCGTCGTATCGGGCCGTGCCGATTTCGGCATCAGCTTCTTCGGCACCCAGGAACCCGACGTGGACTTCAAGGCCGTGCTGCGCGAAGACTTCGTGCTTGCCGTTCGCAACGACCACCCGCTGTCGCGCCGCCGCAGCATCACCTGGGATGAGCTGGCGGGCGAGCGCTACATGACCGTGGCCAAGGAAAGCGGCAACCGGCTGCTGATCGACGACGCGCTGGCCAAGAGCGGCAAGCGCACGGTCAGCGCTTATGAAGTCAGCCATGTCATGACGCTGCTCGGCCTGGTGGAAGCCGGACTGGGCGTCGCCGCCGTGCCGCGACTGGCCATGCCGCTGAAAGGACATTCCACGCTGGCCAGCGTGCTGCTGGAACAGCCCAGGGTCACCCGCAGCCTTGGCCTGATCTCGCGCCGAGGCCGCCCGCTGGCGCCGGCGGCGCAACAGTTATATAACCTGATTGACCAGACTGGAAAATCAGCCAAGCGCAAACCCTCTCCCCGGCCGTCCTCCCCATGAACCTCATCTGCCTGGCCTTGCAACCCGCCACCGAAGACGATCTGCCTTTCCTGCTGACGCTGCGCAAGGCGACCATGACAGAACACCTGGACCGCGCGGGCGTCCCTCAAGACGACGAGCATCATCTGGCGCGCATCCGTCACCACTTCAGCGACGCGCAGATCGTCTGGTTCCATGGCCGGCCCGCCGGCCTGTTCAAGGCGCATCGCGATCCCGCCGGCTGGCGCCTGGTGCAGATCCAGATCGATCCCGCGTTCCAGGGCCAGGGGCTGGGCCGCCGCCTGCTGGCCGGCCTGCTGGAACAGGCCGACGCCGAGGGCGCGCCGGTGACGCTGTCGGTGCTGGACGGCAACCCCGCGCGCCGGCTCTACGAGGCGATGGGCTTCACGGCCCAGGAAACCCGGGGCCAGGAAATCGAGATGCGCTACACGCCCCGAGCGCCGCGCGCGCCCCTGGCCACATCCGCGGCCCGCTCGGCGGCGTGAACCGCGCCGGTCCGGATTTTTTTTTCCGGACGTGGAATAAGCAAGGAGCGGGCAGCGTCTATCCCAGGCAGTCCCCAACCCAACTCTTTCCGCGAGGCACACCATGCGCAAACCCACCGCAGCCCTGCTGGCCCTGGCCGGCGCCGCCCTGTTCTCGGCCGCCGTCCAGGCCCAACCCGTCAAGGCCAAGGACGGCGTCCTGGTCAACGAAGCCGGCATGACCCTCTACACCTTCGACAAGGACGCGGGCGGCAAGAGCGCCTGCAACGACCAGTGCGCCAAGATCTGGCCGCCCGTCATGGCCGCCGCCGACGCCAAGGCCTCCGGCGACCTCACCATCATCACCCGCGACGACGGCGGCAAGCAGTGGGCCTACAAGGGCAAGCCGGTCTATCTGTACAGCAAGGACGCCAAGGCCGGCGACAAGAGCGGCGACAACTTCAAGGATGTGTGGCACGCGGCCAAGCCCTGATCCCATCGCGCCCTCCGATCCATGCGCGCCGAAGACGAAGCCGCGATCCTCGCCTGCATTCCCAGCCTGCGCCGCTATGCCCGCGGGCTGGCGGGCGATCCGCAGCGCGCCGACGATCTGGTCCAGGACACGCTGGAACGCGCCTGGAGCCGCTACTCGCGCTGGCAACGGCGCGGCGAGCTGCGCGCATGGATGTTCGGCATCATGCACAACCATTTCGTCGACGGCCTGCGCGCCAGCCGGCGGCAGGCCGAGCTGACGCC